>CBFDAH010000005.1:0-43322 GCA_965602785.1 uncultured Syntrophobacterales bacterium | reverse complement strand
GCCGATCCGGAGAGAAGCACCTTTTATAAATTAGCTTTTTCAACAGTCACTGCCATTATCTGGAATGCTTACCAGAAGTTAAAAATGTAAGATATGAAGTTAATACTCGAGGTTTCTGGATCACCTCTCTACTCTCATGGGGGCAGGGTGCACCTTAAAATCCCCTTCTTCGGGCTCAGAATGGCTTTGAAAGGGCTTCGCTTGTCATTATAGGTGAGACTAAGGTGGGATAAAATTATGTCAAATTAGGAAAGGGGTTAGCCTTAATTTAGCTAACCCCTTAAATTTTTGGTGGCGGGGCCCAGAATCGAACTGGGGACACGCGGATTTTCAGTCCGCTGCTCTACCGACTGAGCTACCCCGCCACACCGCTTTTGTTTATCCCCACAGCCTTTTTTTGTCAACAGGAAATCATCCTTGCCAAACCTCCCGGTTCCGGGGAAAATAACCACAATGGAGGCAAATAAACAGATTACCGCATCACCTCGCATTTGGCTGGCGGGTTCCGCCACAGCCGTGACGCTTCTGGAAAAAATCCTCATCGGGGGCGGTTACGAGGTGACGGTGACAGAACTAGAGGAGCTGACGCCCCTCACCCCGGGGCAGATGCCGGACCTCCTGATACTGGCGGAGGAGCCCCCCGTCCTCAACCGGCTCATGGCCCGGGTGAAGGCCCAGCCGTCTTGGCGGGATCTTCCCCTCATTGCCGCTTTGACCCGTTTCAGCGACGCCGCCGCGGCTCAGACTCTGGGGATGGGCGCGGATGAATTCCTCACCGCCCCCTTCCAGCCCCAGGAAGTGTTGGCCCGGGTGATGGTGGTCCTGCGCCTTAACCAGCAGCGCCGCCTGCTGCTAGCCTCCCAGACGGAGTTCGCCCAACTGTTCGCCGAGAATCCCCAGCCCCTGTTCTACTGCGACCGCCAGGGCTACAACTGCCGCCTCAACCCCTCTCTAATGCGGCTCCTGGAGTACTCCGGCCGGCAAGGGGAGGTAATCCCAGAGGCAATTATCCCGTTGTTATACGGCGAGGAGGACCGGGAGCGTTTCCTTCACCTGCTGCGCCATCCCACCACAGCGGACCACATTAAAGTGCGCCTGAAAAGCCGCACCGGCAAGCCGGTGACCGTACTCCTGGCCGACCTGGCCCAGCCGTCATCTTCCCCCGAACAGGTGGGGTTTCAAATCCAGCCGGTGGGCGCCGCCTCCCCCCTGAAGAAGGCCCTCCGCTCCCTGGTGGAAAACTTCCTCCCCACAGCCCGGGACTATCTCAGCCTCCTCCAAATGACCCCTCTCCTGGGTGACCGCTACGAAAAGATACGAAAGCTGGGACAGGGCTCTTTCGGGGAAGTTTGGCTGGTGAAAGATACCGAGGTTTTGGAGGGACCCCGGGAATACGTGGCCAAAATCCCCTATCTCCGAACGGCCAACCCCAAGTTCCGCAAAGAAGCGGAAATTTGCCGCAAACTTTCCCCTCACCCCGGGATGGTGGAGGTGGTGGACCTGGTGGAGGAGGAGGACAAGGTGGTCCTTATCCAGGCATACATCGCCGGCCAGACCCTTCAGGAGATGCTCACCGAAGAGCTGCCCCATCCCCTGGTGGAGAGCCTCATCATGCAACTCATCGACGTGGCGGCCCACGCCCACAGCCACCGCATCATGCACCGGGACATCAAACCCGGCAACATTATCGTGCAACCGGACGGCGCCTTGAAGCTCCTGGATTTCGGAGCCGCCAAGATGCTCAAAGAAAAGGACATAAGCTCCACCATGGTAGGCTCCCGGCCGTTTATGGCCCCGGAGCAGATCATGGGAAAAAGTGAGATTCGCAGCGACATTTGGGCCATCGGCGTCATCATGTACCTGCTCTACACCCACGAGTTGCCCTTTTATAGCGAGGTGGAAAAACTCTTGATCGACCAGATTCTCGAAAAGGAACCGGAGCCGCCCCGGGAATTGAAACCTGAGCTGCCCGCACCTCTGGAAGCCATTATCCTCAAGTGCCTGGAAAAAAAGGTGGCGAAGCGCTATGCCAGCGCCCTGGCTCTGAAAGCCGACCTCCAGCAGCACTTTCCCCGTTACGGCGAACGGTCGGCCTGAGCCATGGAACCCCTTACCCATATAGCCACCGGTGTGGCCCTCTCACAATTGGTCAGGACGCCTTCAAGGGCTAAAGCGGCGCTGGCGGGTTTCCTCTTTGCGGTGCTGCCAGACCTGGATTTCATTCTGACCTTTAACGACCGGCTGTCGTTTTTGAAGCATCACCGAGGCTTCTCCCACTCCCTGCCGGCCCTGCTGCTTTTCACCTTTCTGGGGGCGGTTCTGGGCCGGCTCCTGGGCGGCCCCCGCTGGTTTCGGCCCCTCCTCCTCATCGGTTTCCTGGTCTTGACCAGCCATCTTTTCCTGGATTGGATCACCTCTTACGGCACCCAGCTTCTGAACCCCTTTACCCAAGCCAAGTTCAGCCTCGACTGGGTCTTCATCATCGACCCCTACCTCACCGCTCTGGTAGTTGTCGGGGCCATTGCGGCTCTCTGGTCGGCAGGCCGGGGCCGTAAAGTGGGCGCGGTTTGCCTCAGCCTGGCCGGGGTCTATGTGCTTCTGTGCGGTTTTTATCACCACCAGGCCCTTAACCTGGCCCAGCGGGTCTTCCAGCCAAATGTCCCCAGCACCTGTTCAGTAGCCGCCCTACCCCAGCCCTTTTCCCTGCGGCGCTGGCAACTGTTGGCCGTGACTCCCGGGGAGATCCGTCAGGCGTTTGTGAAACTTCCCTACTGGCCTTTGGGGATAAACCCTCCCTTGCCGGCGGAAATCCTGGTTAAAAATAATCCCCACACTTCCTTGCGAGTTCCCTCTGCCTCCTATCGCCCGCCCGGGTCCTTGGAAGTTTACCGTTGGCAGGCTGCCGCCCTGCCGGCTGAGGATCTGCCCCCGGAAGCCCGCCCCGTCCTGGAAACCTATCTGGGTTTTGCCCGTTTCCCCCTTCTGGCCGTGAGTTACCAGGAACGAGGGGAAATGGCCCTGACCTGGCTGGACCTGCGCTTCAGCATACCGGGAAGGACACTGCCCTTCACCTTGCACCTGCGCCTGGATAAAACCGGCAACCTGGCCTCCTGGAGCCTTAGAGGGGGTCGGCCCTCTTTCAAGAAACCTCCGGCGTCATCCCGACATCCCGGTTAAGAATTATTCTGAAGATAAAACCTTGCCAAAGCAATAATCAGGAATTATTATTGTCTAACAATTACTCAACAAAATTGGAGGATTGGCATGGCCGACGATCTGCTCGAAAAAGGAGCGATTCTGCAACGTGATAAAGAAAATTTTGCCATTGCGCCCCACATCCCCGGGGGGATCATCACTGACTTTAATCTCCTGCGCAAACTGGCAGACGTAGCCGAGAAATACGGGGCTCAGGCCATTAAGCTCACTTCGGCGCAACGCGTCGCCGTGGTGGGACTCAAGGAGAAAGACCTGGATCAGGTCTGGGCTGATTTAGGCATGGTACCGGGGGCGGCCATCGGTCTGTGCGTCCGTTCCGTCAAAATCTGCCCTGGCACCGATTTCTGCCGCATCGGCATGCAGGATGCGGTGGGAGTGGGGTTAAAGCTGGATGAAAAATACCACGGGTTTGAACTGCCCTTCAAATTCAAGATGGGTGTGTCTGGCTGCCCCAACAACTGCGCCGAGTCCTCCATCAAGGACATCGGCCTGGTGGGCATGCAAAAAGGCTGGCGGGTAGTGGCCGGCGGTTTCGTGTCGGGACTCAAGCCCCGCCTGGCGGACATCGTCGCCACCGGTCTGAACGATGAGGAGGCCATGGAGTTGACGGACAAAATCATTGAGTGGTACCAGCAGGCCGGCAAGAAAAAACGCCTGGGACGGGTTATTGACGACGTCGGCCTGGCCACTTTTATGGAAGACCTGGGCCTGCCGGTACAGGAATAAGGTCAGACGGGGGGACAGGCTGAGGCCTGCCTCTCCGCCCCCTCCCCTTTCACCTCCGGCTATTTCCTGGTACCTTATGAGTATTTTAAAACTATTACAAAAGTATCTTGAGGGGCGGGCCGGGGGACCACTGGCCCCCTCGCCCTAAAAACTATTTGCAACAATCTCATTATAGAGATGGAGAAGCTCAGAGAAAATATCTATGCCGGGCAGACATCTTGGCTGGATTGCCCTCACGCTGGCCTGCTGCGGCCTCTTTACGGGCCTGCTTTGGCCGGGGCTCGGGAGAGCCATGGATAAAGGGGAGATTCGCCAGCGCCTGGAAAAACACCTCCAGTACCTGAGCGTAGAGGTGGGGGACCGCAGCATCTATCGCCCCGAGAACCTCAAAGCCGCAGAGGACTACGTGGCCCGGGAGCTAGAGTCCCTGGGTTATCCCGTCCGACGCCAGCCTTTTATCTGTCAACGGATGGAGGTGGCCAACGTCATCGCCGGGAACCCCGACCCTGAGGGCTACTACCTGTTGGGGGCCCACTTTGACACCGTGTCCGGCACTCCCGGGGCCGACGACAACGCCAGCGGGGTGGCAGTGCTCTTGGAGGTGGCCCGCCTGGCTCGGGAAGCTCCCATGCCCAAGCCCTGGGTCTTCGTGGGCTTCACCACCGAGGAGCCCCCGGTCTATTTCACCCCGTACATGGGAAGCCGGGTTTATGCTAAAAGAGCCCGCAAGGGTCGGGAAAACATCCTGGGCATGCTCTGCCTGGAGAGTGTGGGGTACTTCCGAAATGAGCCGAACTCCCAGTATATTCCCCTGTCTCTGAAACTCATGGGTTACTCCACCACCGGCAACTACCTGGGTATTGTGGGCAACTGGAGCTCCCGCCCCCTGGTTCAGGGCCTGGAGCGGGCCTTGAAGGCAGGGTGCTCCCTGCCGCTGGCCACCCTGGCGGCGCCGATGGTGGGCGCCCTTGTTCCGGAGGCCCGCATGAGTGACCACGCCAACTTCTGGGATGAGGGCTACCAGGCAGTGATGCTCACGGATACGGCCTTCCTGCGCAACCCCAACTACCACACCGCCGGGGATACCATCGACACCCTGGACCTGGACGCCATGGTGGAACTCACCCTGGGCCTGGCCCATTTTGTCAGGGAAGCGGGGAAATGATAGAATGTGGGGGGAGGCCCAGGGAGCGCGTCTCCCTGCCCTCCCCCCACACCCCCCTCCCAACCCTTTGGGGGAGCCTGGGAAGGCGAGGCTGAATGCCTCGCCTTCCCAGGCTTAATTTTACGCCCCCTTAAGGGATTGGGGGTGGGGTGTGGGGGGAGGGGGTAAGGGTCTGCGACCCTTAGCCCCCCTCCCCCGCAGACAATCTCCTAAGGATTAGAAATGGCTAAGAAGCGGTTTACTGGAAAGATTCGCACGGACCCCTGGGAGGCTTTAGCCCGGGGTCCCCGGGAGGTGATGGCCTCTCTCTGGCAGGAGTATCTCACCGACCTTCTCGGAGGCAGTTCTAAAAACGCTCGAGTCCGTCTCCTCCGCCAGGAAATTGAAAAAACGGCCGGCTTCTCCCAGGTCTACCAGGACTGGAATGACCTGTCTCCTGAGGCCCGGATTGAGGCCTGGCAACGCCTGGTCACCGCAGCCCGGACCCACGCTGAGGTTAACCGGGAGATTTGCGTTCGCTGCGGCGAATGCTGCGTGCGTTCCGGCCCTACCCTGCTCCTTGCCGACCTCCCTCTCCTGGAGCAGGAAATTCTCAACCGGGATGATCTTTACACCTTGCGGGCCGGGGAACAGGAAACTTCCCGGGAGGGGACTCCCGTAGTCCTGCCGGAGGAACGCCTGAAAATCCGGGAAGTGCCGGGGAGCCAACAGTGTTCCTTTTACCAGGCGGCCACCCAGGCCTGCCGTATCTACGAAAACCGGCCAGAGCAGTGCCGGCGCCAGAATTGTTGGGCAGAGCCTCCCCCGCCCCACAGCCCGGAGGACTACCTGACCCGGCAGCACCTTTTTGCCCAGATCCCCGAATTGTGGGACCTCATCCAGGCCCACGCAGAGCGTTGCGACCTCATGGGTCTCAGGGAGAGTTTGGCAGGGCTGGCCGCCGGGCGGGAAGAGGCCGGTGACGTCTTGTTCGAGGCCCTCCACTTCGACCACTATCTGAGGAAGATGCTCAAGGAAGAATGGGGACTCACCTCTGCGGCCGCGGAACTTATCCTGGGCCGCCCCGTCACCCGTTTTCTCAAGGACGTGGGCTTTCAGGCCACCCTTACACCCGAGGGTGTCTTTCGCATCACCCCCAGGTGCGCCTCATGATGGCGGACCTCATCCGTCGGAACCGCAGCTTCCGGCGCTTTCACCAGGATCGACCCGTTTCCCGGGAAACCCTCCTCCGGCTGGTCAATCTGGCCCGTCTCTCCGCTTCCGCCGCCAATCTTCAGCCCCTGAAATTCGTGCTGTCCCACGACCCGGAGAGGAACGCCCGCATCTTCTCCTGCCTGGCTTGGGCCGGGTACCTGAAGGACTGGCCGGGGCCCATGGAGGGGGAGCGCCCCGCGGCCTATATCGTCATCCTGGGAGATAAGGACATCACTGCCAACGTCGGCTGCGACCATGGCATCGCGGCTCAGAGCATCCTCCTCGGCGCCCGGGAGATGGGCCTGGGGGGCTGCATGCTCGGCTCCATAAGGCGAGAGCAGTTGCGCACCCTCCTTAACCTTCCTGAGAGATACGAGATACTTCTGGCTATTGCCTTGGGCGAGCCGCAAGAGGAAGTGGTGTTAACCGAAGTGGGGCCTGACGGCAGCATCAAGTACTGGCGGGATGAAGCTGGCGTTCACTATGTCCCCAAAAGGAGTCTGGAGGATATTATCGTCTGAATAGGAGAAGGTTAGGAAATAAAATTCTAACCATTCTGCAAACAGCAAGCCTCAGATTGTTATGCAATCTTCTTAAGATAGTCTTCCCAAAGCTTCTTGATGCTATCATTATTCTCCGTGAACCAATGAGCAGGGCCGCGAAAGGAATTGCTTTTATACCCTTGCCTTTTTAACAATTTTTCAGCCAAGTTACTCATCGAATAGCCTACCCCATCCATGAGCAGACCCCCCTGATGAATCGTTGCCTCAGAATCGGGGATCTTGCGGCCCTGATAATCTCCCGCATGGAGCATTTGGCCTTCCTCAAGAAACCCGGCATTTACAAGCTCGGCCAGACTGGCCTTAGGTTTTTTTCGGCCTTCAACCTTAAGGGGCCCCCTTTGCGGTAAGGATTTAAACCGTGAGGGTACTGCCGCCTTGTCAAATCCAAAAAGCCTGCGAATCGTTTCATTTGGGGTTTTGTCTTCATAAGGAATTGCCTTGCTTTGGAGATAAGAATAAACCTCCTCATCAATTTCTATAATCTTCATCTTACCTTCCCCCTCTTTAAGTTAAGGTTAAGCTAATCCTTAACCTTAACCTTGTCAAGAGAAAAATAAGAATACGGTTAAGTTTTTTAATAAAAATAGACATTTCTTAATTAAAACAATTAATTAGCACAAATTTTTCAGCAACCGCTGCCACAGTTTATCCCGACCCTCGCGGGTGGCCGCGGAGAACCAGAGGAAATCGGTGGACGCAACCTGAAAAGGACCGAGCGCGGCGGTAATTTCCTTCAGGCGCCGGGCCCGCTCCGCCTTTTTCACCTTGTCCGCCTTGGTGAGCACCGGAATCACGGTACGCCCTGTGGCGGTGAGGCTCTCCCACAGGAAGAGCTCTTCCGGGCCGGGGAGGCGCCGGGGGTCCTGGAGGAAAACCACGCCCGCCAAGTTGGGACGCGTTTCCAGGTAAGCCATTATGAGGTCGCCCCAACGGGCCTTGGTTTCCCGGGAGACCTGAGCGTACCCATACCCGGGCAGGTCCACAAAATACCATTTTCCATTTACCAGGAAGAAATTAAGAGATCGCGTGCAGCCTGGGCTTGAGCTGGTGCGCACCAGGCGTTTGCGAGCCAGGAGTATGTTGATAAGGGAGGACTTCCCCACATTGGAGCGGCCCAGAAAGGCAATTTCCGGGAACTGCACCGGGGGCATCTGCTCCGGCAGATGCACGCTCACGTTAAGTTCTGCACTGGTGATTTTGGGAATGGCCATAGTGTGACAGATTCGTTTGGCAATCTAAACTGGCGCCTTCATTATAAATCACTTTCGGCAATTCGAAACCATACAGTTTTTTCAGGAAAGAGGGCTGGGGTGGCCCCTGACGGTTGACGCACCCCGTTTTTCCGGTTATTGATAATGCCATGAACGGCAATCGGCGCACGCTGTGGCTGGCCTATGGGCTGTGGTTCAACTTCTGGCTCATCCTTCTCACGGCGTTCTTTGGGACCATGATCATCCTGTTCACCCTGGTGGAACCCCGGGGCCACCTAGCCCTCAAGGCCAGCCGCCTCTGGGGCAAACTCCTCCTCCGTCTCCTCGGCGTGTCCCCTCAGGTGGAGGGAATGGAGCATCTCACTCCCGGCCAGACCTACGTCTTTGCCGCCAACCACCGGAGTCAGTTCGACATCTTCGTCCTCCTGGCCGTCTTGCCGGGTGAATTCGGCTGGGTGGCCAAAAAGGCTCTTTTTCAGATCCCCGTCTTCGGCCAGGCCCTGGGACGCATGGGAAACATCCCCATCGACCGGACCAACCTCCAGCAGGCCGTCAAAAGCCTTAACCAGGCTGCGGACCTGGTGCGGGGGGGCCGTTCCGTGGTCATTTTCCCCGAGGGCACCCGGGCCACCACCCGGGAGCTTTTGCCCTTTAAAAAAGGGGTATTCATTATGGCCGCGAAGGCCGGCCAACCCATCGTGCCGGTGAGCATCAGCGGCCCCATGGCCATCCAGCCCCGGGGCTCTCTCTTCGTCAGGCCCGGGCCGGTGAAGGTGGTCATCTCCACCCCCATCGACCCTCAGGCTTATAAGGGCCGGCGCAAGGAAGAGCTCATGGACGCGGTGCGCCGAGCCATTGGCGAACACTTTGACCCAGATTATCCCTATGGAGCCGCCCACCCCCGTGAATGATTGGGTGGATCTCACCTTCCTGGGAGGGCTGGGGGAGATCGGCCTCAACTCCCTGGTCCTGGAGACCGCCGACACCCTGGTACTGGTAGACGCCGGCCTCATGTTCCCGGAAGACCACATGCTGGGGATCGACATCGTCATCCCTGACTACTCCTATCTTTACACGCGCCGGGACAAAAACGCAGCCCTCATCCTCACCCACGGCCACGAGGACCATATCGGCGCGGTGCCCTTTCTCCTCAAAGACCTGCCGCTGCCGGTATACGGCACACCCCTGACCCTGGCTCTTCTCAAGGAAAAACTGAAGGAGCACGGTCTCCTGGAGCAGGCGGACTTGCGGGAGATTCGGCCTCGTGAGACCCTGTCCTTCGGGCCCTTTAGCTTCGATTTCATCGGTGTCTCCCACTCCATCGTGGACGGCGTGGGTTTTGCCGTGACCACGCCCCGGGGCATTATCGTGCATTCCGGAGACTTCAAGGTGGACCAGACCCCGGTAGCCGGGCCGGCCACGGACCTGAACCGCTTCGCCACCTGTGGGGAGGCGGGAGTGCTGGCCCTGCTTTCTGACTCCACCAACGCCGAGCGCCCGGGTTTCACCTTGAGCGAGCGCCAGATCGGCCTCGCCCTGGAGGAACTCATCCGGGAAGCCCCAGGCCGAGTCATCATTGCGGTGTTCGCCTCCCATATCCACCGCCTCCAGCAGATCGTCGACCTCGCCGCCAAGTTCGACCGCCGGGTGCTCTTCAATGGCAAGTCCATGGTGATAAACACCCGGATTGCCAAGGAGTTGGGGCACCTCACGGTGGCCCCGGACCTGGAGATCTCCGTAAGAGAACTGGAGCGCCTGCCTTCCCACCAGACCATCATCGTCACCACGGGAAGCCAGGGGGAGCCCCTGAGCGCCCTGGCCAGGATCGCCCTGGAGGCCCATAAGCACATCCGCATCCAGCGGGACGACCTGGTGATTCTCTCTTCCAAGTTCATCCCCGGCAACGAACGGGCCATCACCACGGTGATCAACAACCTCTGCCGTCTGGGGGCCGAAGTGGTGTACGAACAGGTGGCGGACATCCATGTCTCGGGCCACGCTTGCCAGGAGGAACTGAAGCTCTTGTTGAACCTCACCCGGCCCCGCTACTTCATCCCCATCCACGGAGAGATGCGCCATCTCATCGGCCACGCCAAGCTGGCCCGGTCCCTGGGCCTCCCTGGGACCGAGGTCCTCCTGGCCACCAACGGCGAGCAGGTGCGCTTCGACGCCGAAGGCGCCCACCTGAGAGATCGGGTGGAAGTCGGCCGGGTCTTCGTGGACGGCAAAGGCGTGGGGGACGTCTCCCGCATCGAGCTTCGGGACCGGCGCCACCTGGCCACCAACGGCCTGGTCATCGCCACCGTGGCCGTGGACCCGGTGGCCCGGAAAATGGTCACCGAACCGGACCTGGTGACCCGGGGCTTCGTTCTTGAAGAAGAACAAGAGCACCTTTTGGCCCAGGGCCGGAAGGTCTTCGAGGACATTGTCGTGCGAGGCTTATCTGAGCCCACTCATGATTGGCTGGAGATCCAGGCCCAGGTGGGCAAGGCCCTGCGCAAGCTCTTCTTCAAGGCCCTGGAGCGCCGCCCCATGATCCTGCCTCTGATCTTAACCCTGTGAGACCATCACACCCCACTCGTGAAAGTCTCGGAATTTTCTTCCTCTCACCGTCCCCCATGCTATAATGCGGCTGCAATTCTCAGGAGTTCCCTGCTCCGGACAAGTACCCGTCGGTTTTTGAAAATAGTATCTGCGACTAGTTTCCGGTGGGGAGGAAATGCAGAAATATAAAGGGCTTGTAATCAGTCCACGCGATCTCAGTCGAGTTGGAGAGAAAGGCATGGGCCAGAGCCGTCAACCTTTCTGCCGCAGAGGGTCCGCTTCCTTGAAGTTCGCCTTTAGGATAATTTTCGGCGGCCTGTTCCTCTTTTTGCTGATCATGGCCGCCGGCGGTCAGGCGGCGGCGGAAACCGCCGTAGTGGTGGACGATAAAAATAATTTGCGGGCCCGGGGCGGCCCCGCCTCCCGGCAGGCCCCCATTCTCATGGTCTTGAACCGGGGCGATTACGTGCGGGTTTCGGAACATAAGGGAAAGTGGGCCCAGGTCTCCACCCCGGAGGATGTGAATGGCTGGATTAGCTCCAGGTTCTTGAAGCCCGCCCCCAATTTGGGAAAGCCCCAGCCTCTGCCGGCCAATCTCAGGGCTAAGTTGGCGGACTTCCTGAGTCGCCTCCGGAGCGCAGTGAAAAGTAGGCAGTTTGCCCAACTGGCGCCGCTTCTGGAACCCAGGGGTGTCTTCCTCCAGGGTCGCCTGTTTCCTGACGCCGCCCGGAACCCGAAGGTCCAGCGTCCCCAGGTGTCCCCTTTGTGGTACGCCACCGACGTGAGCCTCACCCTGGGCACCGCCTGGCAGCTTCTCATGGCCGGGACCGATCCGCCCCGCCTCAAGCTCGGCTTTGATGCGAGCACGGACTGGTGGAGGATCTTGAAACCAGGAATGAAAAGCGAATTCGTGATGGAAGCACAAAAGGAGCGGGGGCTGTTCCCCGGGCACCTGAAGGCTCTGGCCCTGGCCCCCCGGGCCCAGCTGGTGATGGGCTTCCCCGAAAAGATCGCGGGTGTGCCCGAATCCGACCACTATACAGAAGATCCTACCACCCTGCCCTTCACCTGGGTTTACCGGGTGGGAAAGGATCGGTACCGCCTGGAGCCCATAAAGGGCATCGGCCTCATCCTGGTGGTTACGGATCGCCCCGGTCAGGGCATGCGGCTCAGAGCAGTTATTACGTATGGTTCCTGAACAGTAACCTTAAAAATTTTCTGACATGTCCCTTGTCCTGGGAACGGATGGGGCCATTGTCCTGCACAAAATTTTATCCAAATTAAGGGTTGCATTCCCGGCAAAAGAAAGTAAAAATTTAGGTACTTCTTTGAATTATCAAAGGAAATACTTTTCAACCGGCTCTATGACTCCCTGTTCCCCGCGACTCCTCAGGGCAGTCCTTCTTATCCTGCTAGTAGGCGTGGTAAGCCTGACAGGGAGTATACCCTCCAGGGCCGAAGCCAGGGACGGCCTGCCTGCCGACCTGAAGGCCCTCATTGCCGAGGCCATCCAGGCCAATCCCGCCATCAAGCAACGGGCCCAGCTTAAAACTGCCTCCAAGGAAGCAGTACGCCCCGCCGGGGCCCTGGATGACCCCACCGTCGGGTTCAACCTCCTGGCTGTTCCGGTGGACACCTGGGCCTTCAATGATTGGAACATGACCCAGAAACAGTTTGCGGTTAGCCAAAAGTTCCCCTTTCCCGGCAAACGGCGGCTGCGTTCCGAGGTGGCCCTGGAGCAGAGCCGCTCGGACGGGTTTTCCTATCAGGACAAGGTCAACGAGGTCCGCACCCGGGTGATTCAGGGGTTCTGGAGCCTGTCCCTGGCGTTTACCAGTTACGATATCACTAAGAAAAACAAGGAGATGTGGGAACAGGTGGTGCAGGTGGCTGAAACCAAATATGCCGTTGGCCGGGGGCTGCAGGCGGACGTCCTCCAGGCCCAGGTGGAGCTGGGCACCTACCTGGACCGCCTCCTCCAGTGGCGGCAACGGCAGGAGTCCCGGCGATCGGACCTGAACGCTTTGCGGGCCCAGCCTCCCGGCACCCCTATCTCCCGGCCCCAGCCTCTCAAATCCCGGCCCCTTACCCTCAAGCTCGAGTATTTGTTGGAGCGGGCCGCCAGCCAACCCAAGCTTGAGGCCCTGAAGGCCCAGGTGGCCAAACAACGGAAGGCTGTTGAGTTGGCCCGCAAGGACTTTTACCCGGATTTCAAAGTGGGCGTGGCCTATGGCTTACGGGAAGACAAGGTACCCTTGCGGCGCCCCGACTTTTTCTCTTCCAGCTTCTCTGTCAACGTGCCTCTGTGGCAGGGCGCCAAGCTCAAGCCCAGGCTGCGGGAGAAAAAGGCCCGTCAGGCCGCGGCCCAGGATGCCCATCAGTCCGCCTGGGACCGGCTGGCCGCGGCCATTAAAGACCGGTTCGAAATCCTCCGGCGTCTGGACCAGCAAATCAAGCTCTACAGCCAGGGGATTTTACCCCAGGCCCGGCAGGCAGCGGCCGCGGCCCTGGCCGCCTATCAGGCAGGAACCCTGGACTTTGCCCGCCTCACCCAGAACTACATCGCGCTCTACAACTCCGAACTGAAGTGGCAGACATACCTCAAAGATTTTGAAGGCACCTGGGCCGAGCTGGAATTGCTGGTGGGCCAGGAACTCCCCCGCCCCGGAGGATACAAATGAGGTCCAAATCCCGTGGCCCCCTCTGGGTTGGACTCATCCTCGGACTGGGGCTCTCTCTTCTTATAATCGCAGGCCTCTACCTGGTCGGCTACCGACTCATGCACCACCCTGCTCCCCCTGCCGGGACCCAGGCCCAAGCCAAGCGCAAAGCCCTGTGCTATGTGTCCTCCACCGACAAGAGCTACATCCGCTTTGCCCCGGGGAAGGACGACAAAGGCCAGGAGCTGGTGCCGGTGTTCCCCACCAAACCTGGGTCGCCTGCCACCGGGCGCTCGGTCAAATACTGGATGTCCCCTACGGACCCGAAATATATCCGGGACAAACCGGGGAAGGACCCACAGGGTCAGGAACTGGTGCCCTTCTTCGGGGAGATGGGCGCCCCCACCGCCACCGCGGCCCCGGCGGCCAAGAAAGAGCGCAAGATTAAATACTGGGTGTCCCCCATGGACCCGGGCTTTGTTCAGAATAAACCCGGCAAGGCCCCCTGCGGCATGGATCTAGTGCCGGTCTATGAAGAGGAACCGGCAGCCCCCACGAAACGTAAAATCAAGTACTGGGTGGCTTCCATGGATCCCACTTACATCCGGGACAAGCCCGGCAAATCTCCCATGGGGATGGACCTGGTGCCGGTCTATGAAGATGAAGCCGGAGCCAAGCAGGAAGGCGTTATTGCGGTGGACCCCCGGGTCATTCAGTCCATGGGGGTACGCACCGCCAAGGCCGAGGTCAAGGACCTCTCCCGCACCATCCGGGCCGTGGGCCAGGTTACTTATGACGAGCGCCGCCTCACCGTGGTGAACACCAAGTTAAGCGGCTGGGTGGAGCGCCTGTACGTCAAAGCCACCGGCGACCCCATCCGCAAGGGCCAAAACCTCCTCAGTCTCTACAGCCCTGATCTCGTCACCACTCAGGAGGAGTTCCTCCTGGCCCTGAAAAACCTCCAGGCTATGGAAAAAAGCGGCATTAAGGAATTCCAAGAAGGAGGCCGGCGGCTTCTGGCTGCGTCCCGCCAGCGCCTGAAATACTGGGACATCCCGAACTCCCAGATCGCCACGCTGGAGCGCACCGGCGAGGTGAAAAAAACCCTTACGCTGGTCTCCCCGGTCAACGGCATCGTTATCAAGCGGATGGTGACCCAGGGGCAGATGGTCCAGGCGGGCATGTCCCTCCTCGAGGTGGCGGACCTCTCCACCGTCTGGGTGGAAGCGGACATCTATGAATACGAGCTCCCCTGGGTAAAGGTGGGTCAGGCGGCCACTATGACCCTGACTTACCTCCCCGGCCAGACCTTCCGCGGCAAAGTGCAATATATTTATCCCTTTCTGAAGAAATCCACCCGCACCGCCCGGGTGCGCCTGGCCTTCCCCAACCCCCGCCTCAAACTCAAGCCCGACATGTACGCCCAGGTGGAGATCGCCTCACCCATGAAGGAGGCGACGGTGGTGATTCCCGGGGAGGCGGTGATGGACACCGGGGAAAAACAGCACGTTTTTCTGGCCCTGGGCCAGGGGCGTTTTGCACCCAAAGAGATAAAGGTCGGGGTGCGGGGCAACGACGGCCTGGTGCAGGTGCTCTCAGGCCTCAAGGGGGGCGAGGAGGTGGTGACCTCGGCCCAGTTCCTGCTCGACTCCGAGTCCCGCTTCCGGGAGGCCATCGCCCAGATGCTCGAGGGGGGAGAAGCCCAGGAAGGCAAGAAAGAGGCGGCTCCCGCCCCCGACCATCCTTCGGGACACAAGTAGTGAGTGGCACATTTCCGCGGGGTCATGGTTTTCCGGGGCCACGTTGGGGAAAAAAATACGTAGAACAGGCAGCCCAGCCGCGATTATCTCTGGCTTGGGTGGAAGGTGAGCCTGTTCTTTCACCTTTCTGTCGTTGAGCAATTACCGTGAAAGAGAGGATGCAGTGCAGAAAAAGAAAAAGCTCTGGGTCATCATCCCTGCAACTATCGTGGTTTTTTTGGTCGTTGTGGCGGGCGCGGCGTTTTTCACTCTGGAGTACTACGCCACCTCTAAGGTCAAGCAGGAGATTGACAGACACATCAAGGAAGTCTCTAAGCATGTCCAGGTGGAATATGACAGCATGGGGGTCAACTGGCTGGCCTGGACTGTCTATTTGAAAAAGGTGAAATTATCGAAGCCGCCTCTTCCCGGGTCCATAACCATCGACAAAATCAGGGTGCGTGATTTGACCTCCATCGGTGTCAGGTGGATACCAACAGTCGTTGTATTAGACAACATTTCTTTTATCAGTAACGATACCAAAATTGGGGCCCAGCGTTTTTCAACTTCTTTTTCCCTAAGCAGAATTCCCACCCAAGAAGAAATTGCCAAGGATAAAACGATATTCTTGAAAAATCTTCTGACTGGTGATGTCAGTGTGAAAGATATTTCTTATGCCGATAAGAAATGGCAGGTAAAAATTGGCCAGATTGAGACGAATTATGCGGTGAAAAAAGGGAATTATAAAAATAGTGACCTGAAAATAAACGCCATGGAACTGAAAAGAGAAGATATTGATATTCATTTTGATACTTTTACGCTTGATGCCTCTCTTGATCCAAAAGACGTAATCACTCACATTTCCAAAAATGTGAAAAATTTTTATTTAAAATTTCCCCCTGATTTAATGAAGAGTGATGACTTTTTGAGCAGGCTAACTAAATTGGGATATGACCACATTATTTTCGACTTTGGTCTCAAATACGACTATCAGCCCCAAAGCAAAGAGTTGCACACTAGTTGGGATGCCTCGGTGGAAAACATGGGCCGGCTCAAAGCCGCGCTCCATTGGGGGGATTTTGTAAACCCGCCGGTGCCCCTGGCCGGTACCTTGAGTCAGTTCCTGGCTTTCATGGACCAGGTGAGCCAGGCCCCCGCAAAAGCCAGCCTCTTCAGTCTCAAGGCCGATTACCAGGACTTGGGGCTGGCGCCCAAGATCATCAAGGCCGAAGCGCAATCAC
Source organism: uncultured Syntrophobacterales bacterium (assembly GCA_965602785.1). GTDB lineage: Bacteria > Desulfobacterota > Desulfobaccia > Desulfobaccales > 0-14-0-80-60-11 > JBGSLA01. Next base: position 27,063 of record CBFDAH010000005.1, on the reverse strand, counting down.
GGGGGGTGAGCCCCGAGGACCTCATTCAGAACCTGGTGGGGAACATTAATACTTTTTTGCTGATCGTGCCCCTTCCGGCCAAAGTCAAGGAGCAGTTCAGGTCAGTGACCAAGTTCCTCCAGAAACCCAATGAAATTCACTTGGCCCTCACCTTTCAGGAGCCTTTGCGTTTGAAACAATTGGAGGAAAGCTCTCTCGAGCTCCTCTTCACCTTGTTGGGAAATACCGAAGTGACCATCACGGCGAAATGAACTAGTGATTTGACGGGAGGACCAGGAAAGCCCGACTCCTCCGGGTCGGGGCCTTGGGCCCCTAGCCCCCTCCCTTCATAAAAGAGTCTCCCATGATCGCCTGGATCATCGAAGCTTGCGTCCGTAACCGTGTCCTGGTGTTGGCCATATGGCTTGTCATTACCGCCTGGGGCATTTACGCCGCCTATAATCTGCCGGTGGATGCCATCCCCGATCTTTCCGACGTCCAGGTGATCATCAGCACCGACTACCCCGGCCAGGCCCCCCAGGTGGTGGAAGATCAGGTGACCTACCCCTTGACCACCGCCATGCTCTCGGTACCCGGCGCCACCACGGTGCGGGGCTATTCCCTGTTCGGCCTGTCCCTGGTGTACATCATCTTTGAGGACGGCACCGACATCTACTGGGCCCGTTCCCGGGTGTTGGAATACCTCAACTTCGTCCGGGGCAAACTGCCCCGCACGGTAAGTCCGGCCCTGGGTCCTGACGCCACCGGAGTGGGCTGGGTCTATCAATATGTCCTGGAAGACCCCACGGGCAAGCATGACCTGGCCCAGTTGCGCAGCATCCAGGATTGGTATCTGCGCTATCAATTGCAAACGGTGCCCGGGGTCTCCGAAGTGGCCTCCGTGGGGGGCTTCGTCAAGCAGTACCAGGTGGTGGTGGACCCGAACACACTCGCGGCCTACAACATTCCCCTCAGCAAAATCAAACAGGCCATCCGCCGTTCCAACATGGACACCGGGGGCCGGGTCATCGAACAGGCTGAAACCGAATACATGGTCCGGGGCCTGGGGTATATCAAGAGCATAGCCGATGTGGAAAACATCGTGGTGGGCACCGATGGCCGGGGCACCCCCATCCTCATCAAAGACGTGGCTCTGGTACGTTTGGGGCCGGAAATCAGAAGGGGTCTGGCGGAGGGCAACGGCGAAGGTGAGGTAGTGGGCGGCATCGTGATTATGCGCTTCGGCGAAAATGCCCGGGCCGTCATCGAGGGCGTCAAGAAGAAATTAGAGGAACTCAAAGCCGGACTGCCTCCCGGGGTGCGCATCGTTACGGCCTACGACCGTTCCGGCCTTATCCAACGGGCCATTGACACCCTGGAAAGAGCCATCTTCGAAGAAATCCTCATTGTCGCCTTGATCTGCATTATCTTTCTGCTGCACTTTCGCAGCGCCCTGGTGGCCATTATCAGCCTGCCCCTGGGGGTCCTGGTCTCCATTATTCTCCAATTTCATTTTCATATTAACGCCAACATCTTGAGTCTGGCGGGCATTGCCATTGCCATCGGGGCCATGGTGGACGCCTCGGTGGTCATGGTGGAAGACGCCCACAAACACCTGGAGAACGCCCCGCCGGGCACCCCCCGGGAACCCATTCTCGTGGCGGCCGCCAAGGAGGTTGGACCCGCTCTCTTTTTCGCCCTCCTGGTGATTACCGTCTCCTTCATCCCTATCTTTGGCCTCACCGGGCAAAGCGGCCGGCTCTTCCATCCCCTGGCCTATACCAAGACCTTCGCCATGGCCGGGGCCTCCATCCTGGCCATCACCCTGATTCCCATCCTGATGATTTATTTCATCAGAGGCAAAATCCTGCCGGAGTCCAGGAACCCAATCTCCCGGGCCACCATGGCTATCTATCGGCCAGCCGTGCGGGGGGTCCTGCGGTTTCCCAAAACCGCCATCATCCTGGCCTTGATTATAATGGCCATTACGGTCTATCCCTTCTCCAAACTGGGGTCAGAATTTATGCCGGATCTGGACGAAGGGGACCTGCTCTATATGCCCACCACCATGCCGGGCCTCTCCGTCACCAAGGCCAAGGAGATCCTCCAGCAGACGGACCGCATCATCAAGACCTTCCCGGAGGTGGAATACGTTTTCGGAAAGGTGGGACGGGCCGAAACCGCCACCGACCCGGCCCCCGTAAGCATGATCGAGACCACCATCCGCCTCAAGCCTCGGGACCAGTGGCGGCCCGGCTACGACACCCAGCGCCTCATCCGGGAGATGGACCAGGCGGTGAAATTTCCAGGGTTGTCCAACTCCTGGGGCTTCCCCATCAAGATCAGGATCGACATGCTCTCCACCGGCATCAGGACCCCGGTAGGGCTCAAATTCCTGGGGCCTGACCTCAAAGTGTTGAACCGTCTGGCCACCGAGTCCGAGGCCATCCTGAAGGAGGTGCCGAACACGGCCAGCGCCTTTGCCGAGAGGGTCACCGGCGGCTATTATATCGACTTCGACATCAACCGGAAGGAGGCGGCCCGCTATGGCCTCACCGTGGGAGACGTGCAGGATGTTATCGCCACCGCCCTGGGAGGCATGAAAGTCACTGAAACGGTGGAGGGGCTGGCTCGCTATCCGGTTAATGTGCGCTATTTCCAGGATTATCGGGAAAATCTCGCCGCCCTGAAGCGCATCCTCATCCCTACACCCTCGGGGGCGCAGATCCCCATGGACCAGGTGGCCACCATAAAAGTCCACCAGGGTCCCCCCATGATCAAAAGCGAGGCCGCCCGACCTTCAGCCTGGGTCTTTGTGGACATCACCGGTATTGATGTGGGGACTTATGTCAAGAGGGCCAAGAAGGCCATTGCCGCCAAAGTGAAGATGCCTCCGGGTTACACCCTGATCTGGAGCGGCCAGTTTGAATACATGGAACAGGCCGAGAAAAGGCTCAAGGTAATTATTCCCATCGCCTTGGTCCTGGTCTGCATGCTCATGTATCTGAGCACCGGGTCGTTTATGAAGGTTGCCATTATTCTTCTGGCGGTGCCCTTCTCCCTGGTGGGGGCCATCTGGCTTCTCTATATTTTGGGATATCATCTCAGTGTGGGGGTGGTGGTTGGTATCATCGCCCTGGCGGGCCTGGATGCGGAAAGCGGCGCGGTCATGCTCCTCTTCCTGGACCTGACCCATGATGAACGGTGGAACAAAGGGTTACTCAGAACCAAGCAAGACCTCAAGGATGCAATTGAACACGGCGCGGTCATGCGGCTAAGGCCCAAGCTGATGACGATTCTGGCCACCCTTTGTGGTCTGCTGCCCGTCATGTGGGCCACCGGCACCGGGGCCGAAGTGGCCAAACGCGTCGCCGCCCCCATGGTGGGCGGGGTGGCCACCTCGTTCTTGCTGCAGCTCCTCATTTATCCGGCCATCTACCTCCTGTGGAAGTGGCATGCTGATGTCAAGCATCTCGGCCTCAATGAATAATACCCAGGCCGCCTGGCATCCCAGATACCCGGACTCTTACAGCAGGGCCGAATTGCCGCCATTTCTTTCTGTCCTCCCGAAAATTCTGGCAGGGAACCCTTGATACCAAGTTGCCGTCAATAAAGGGAAGTTCATCACGAGAAATGCAGGGGCGCAATTTATGGCGCCCTTTTGGAGCTTGATGAATCAAGCTCCTACAGCTAAATACCTTTATAAACGCAGCTTGGTATGAGTTAACCAGCGGCTAGGAGGATCCTGTCTCCGGGGTTTCCCCAGGGGGGCGTTCCTGGCTCTCCGGTTTTTTCGCCTTGAACTTCTCGGTCAACTCAGGGAGCTGTTCGAAAAGCGCGCTCAGCGCCCCCGCCCCCTTTAGGCCATGGAAAGAGATCTCATCCCCCTTGATGGCGATGAAAGCGATGGGAGTTACCACCACGCCGCCGCCACCGCCGCCACCTTCCCCCGCCTTTTTTTCTTCGCTCCCCTTGCCCCCGCCGGCGCCCACACCCAGGGAAAGGCGGGCAACAGGGATCAGGGTGAAGTCTCCAACCTGAAATTCCTTGCCGATGACCGTTTCGGTCCTGGCCACCGTCCGCAATTCTTCCATCAGTTTGCCGATGATTTCTTCCGCCGCACTGGCCATGACGGTTCCTCCTTAGGGAATTCGATGAACATCATTTTCCTCTTCGCTGTTTATAAAACGCTTTTACGATTCTGACCCCGGGAAGGCCGACCATGAAAGCAGCTACCCGGAAAACCACCCGGTAGGGGTAGAGCGTTACCCAAAGTTTGGCGTGGTTTTCATCGTAAAAATTTACTGACAGGTGAATATTTTTCAATTCCAGGTTGGTAAGGATACCATAGAGCACACCGTTCCAGGCTGGATCAGGGAGTGACAGGCTGACCTCAGTATCCTTAAAGGAGAGAGTTCTTCCCAGGTCAATAACCAACCTCATGGTTTTTTTAATCAGTTCCAGAACCAAGCCTTTATCTGCCAGGAGGCCGCGCCAGATAGTCTTGTCAGTCTTTTTCTTTTTCTTTCGCTCCCTGGGGGGTTTTCGAGGCCTGAGATTCTTGACAAAGGAGAGGCCGAACCATTTCCCCTTCAAGACCTTTTCCCGGGAATCATATCCCAGAGACAGGGGAACAATCAGCAGTGCCATCCCCAGCAGCAGGCCGATGATTAACGCGGTACCCATGGGAGTCGGTTTATTTTATCCGGTGCCGGGTCCACCTCGGAAAGAGAAAACACTCAGGTATTTTTCTGCATCCGCAGCACCAACAGTATAACTAATTGAGAATTCTGTAAAAGTGCATATGTTGATCTTTCCTTATGGGAGAATTTGGTAATCCCCCCTGGCCCCAGTAGTGTCCGGTTAGGATAACAAATTTATATAATGATAAAATGGCTGAGGGGAGATTAGCTACCGGAACTTCTATATTTGTAAGGATGTTCCTGTGGCGAAATCAACCCGCCACCTGTCTCTGAAAATCAAATCCCCGTCATGCTGAGAGGTGATTATCCGGTAAGGAAAAGCTCTGGTGGCACAGGTTTTCAACCTGTGCCGGCGCAGCCTAAAGCCTGCGGCTACATTTTTCTTCTGAAGATGGTCCGATAACGCAAATTCCTTACCGGACACTATTGCCCTGCTGGTCCCTTTGGGGTGTTGCCTGCCCCCCTCAACAGGGCCCGGTGCCAGAGGAGATTGGCTCAGGAGGTGAAGGCTAAACATCATGGTATATTTTCTTCCCGCTGTGGCCGCCTTCCTTACCGCCGGTCTCACCTTTTTCTCCGGCTTCGGCCTGGGAACCCTCCTGCTCCCGGTTTTCGCCCTCTTTTTTCCCCTCCCGGTGGCCATCGCCCTTACCGGGGTGGTGCATCTGGCCAACAATCTCTTCAAACTGGCCCTCCTGGGGAGGTACGCCGATAAAGCCATCGTCCTGCGCTTCGGGCTTCCCGCTTTGCTGGCCGCTTTCCTGGGCGCCGCGGCCCTCCTGTGGCTCTCCCACCTGCCTCCCCTGATGACCTATCAGCTCCTGGGCCGCACGATGCAGGTGGCCCCGGTGAAGCTGGTGGTGGCAGCTCTCATGGTCCTGTTTGCCCTTATGGAAGTGCACCCTACCCTGTCCAACCTCACCCTGCCTCCCCGCTGGCTCCCCCTGGGGGGCATACTTTCCGGTTTTTTCGGCGGCCTCTCCGGACATCAGGGAGCCTTGCGAAGCGCCTTCCTCCTCAAGTGCGGCCTCACCAAGGAAGGCTTCCTCGGCACCGGGGTGGTCATTGCCTGCCTGGTAGACCTGAGCCGCCTGACCGTCTATGCCCGGGGGCTGCCCACCACACTCCTGGCCGGGCAGGCCGGCCTGCTTCTCACCGCCACGGCCGCGGCCCTCCTGGGCTCCCTATGCGGGCGCTTTCTCCTCACCAAAGTTACCATGCGCCTCGTGCAATTCACCGTGGCGGTCCTGCTCTGCCTGGTGGCCCTGGGCTTAGGAAGCGGCCTCATTTGACAAGCCGGGGAGGCTTCTTATTTTACTAGTGATGCTTTTGGTCGCGGCTTGCCGACAGTCCGAATGGGCTCATTTATCTCTTTTCTCTTGAGCTCTTCCGTCATATGATGGTCCAGGCTCCCAGCCGCGTACCAGGTTGCGAGTTACAATTGTTGCTGGCAGGGGCAACGTGTGCATCGGCCCCTTAAAAGGCCCATACACCGGTGCAATCCTGCCATTCATTGTAGCATCAAAGATGGCTTATCTTTATCTGACCCCTGGTCTTGAACAAAAAAACAAACATCCTGAATTAAAGGCTACAAAACCATGGCTCCCCTGATTCCCGGCAATCTGCACACCACCGCCATGGGGATTTTACCCCACGACGACGTGGAGCCGGCCCTCTCGCTGGCCCTGTCGGTGGATATTCCCTTCTGGCCCCAGCTCCCCCATTTTAGCTATTATGAGGACATGTACGTCCAGGCCGCGGAGCACTTTCCCGGCATCATCCTCATCCCGGAAACGAACAGCCTGCGCTTCGATACCAATAAATTCTACGAAGAACTCCCCGAACTCCTGGAGCACTGGGACGAGCTGGACTATTTCGATATTTCACCCACCTACTCCGCGGTTTACCATCGCTTTCTGGAGCTGGATTTGTCGGGCTATATTGCCATCCGGGGGCAGATGGAGGGCCCGGTGAGCTTCGGCCTCAAGCTCCTGGATGAAAACGACCGGCCCATCGTCTTCAATGACGAGGTGCGCCCGCTCCTCATAGACTTCCTGGCCCGGCGCGTCCAGGCTCAGCTCCTCCGCCTCAAGGAGAAACACCCCAGAGCCTTCATGTTCGTGGATGAACCGGGCCTGCAGTTCGTGTTCAGCTCGGTCTCGGGCTACACCGACATCACCGCCAAGGAGGACCTGGACCGCTTTTTCGCCCAGATCGACCGCCCCCGGGGCATCCATCTCTGCGGCAACCCGGACTGGGAGTTCCTTATGAACCGGGACCTCGACATTCTCTCCATGGACACTTTTACCAACGGGGAAATCCTCAAGGCCTACGGCAAGCACTTCAAGCGCTTCCTGGAGCGGGGCGGGGTCATCGGCTGGGGCATTATCCCCACCTGGTTCGAGGCCGTGGGCGAATCCAATATGGAACAGTTGACCGACTACCTGGAAGGATTGTGGGACATCCTGATAGAGGAGGGCATTGACCGGGAGCAACTCCTGGCCCAAAGCCTCCTCACTCCGGCCCGGTGCTGCCTGGTGAACCCGGACCGCTACAAGACAGTCACCCTGGCCTACGCCTGGCTCAAGGAAATGTCCCTCCGCCTCCGGGAGAAATATCGGCTTGTTAATTAGAATATTTTGGGGGGAGGGGGTAAGGGGCCGCGCTCCTTAGCCCCCTCCCCCACAATAACTCTGCTGAGTGGGGCCGGGGGAGCCTCGCTCCCCCGGCATCCGCTCAATGAAAACGAGCGATGGACTGTGACCATGTCCTCTTTGGAGACCCCGGCTATTGTCCTGAGCGTCAGGGATTACGGCGAAGCTGACCGCGTGGTGACTTTTCTCACCCCGGTCCGGGGACGTCTCACCGGTTTGGCCAAACACGCCCGCAAAAGCAAGCGGCGTTTCGCCCACTGCCTCGAGCCCCTGAGCCGGGTCAACTTTTTCCTATCGGACCGGGCCAAAGGCGACCTGGAGTTTCTGGAAAAAGGCGAGGCGGTGCGCTCGTTCCCGGCCCTGCGCAAAGATCTTCCCCGCCTGGGCGCCGGGGCCCTCCTGGCGGAGCTAGCCGGAGAGATGGCCAGCCCCCCGGAGGCCACGGCCGAAGTGTTCGCCGCCCTGGAAGATGCCCTGGGACTTCTGGAGGAGGGCGCGCCGCCGGAATCCCTCCTTCCCGGCTTCCTTCTGCATCTCCTGAAGCTGGGGGGCTATGGCCTGAGGCTGGAGCGCTGCCAGGGTTGCGGTGAGGAGCCCCGGTCGCCCATTACGGTGAGCCTTTCTCAGGGGGGGGTATTCTGTGGTACCTGCGGCAAAGGCGCACCTGGGCCCCTGGTCTCCCTGAACCCGGGGGCCTGGAAGCTTTTGCGCCTGGCCCTCACGCTTCCCCGGGAAAAGTTGAATCGCCTGCGCTTTCCTCCGGGGCAGCAAAGCCAAAGCCTGGGCCTCCTGCGCCTGTTCATCCGCCACCACCTGGGCCGGGACCTGAAGGCCTGGACTTTTTGGGACAAGGTGGTCCGGCCAAGACAGGCGCCCACCCCCAGAAGCGGCGCTTAGCATGCGTATTAAGAAAACTTTATTAGTTTAGCGAGGAATTCCCGAAAATTCCTTCATGGTGAAGCTGTGATGACCTGGCCTTTTCCCGTGAGAGTGGAAACCGTCGCCATAGTGGTGGCCTTCTTCTCCCTGTTCCTCCTGGAAAGGGTGCGGCCTCTGCGCCGGAACAAGCGCGGCCAGGGCCTGCGTTTCGCGATAAACGCCCTGATCACCGGCCTCTCTTTCGGGGTGGGTCTCGCCGTGGTGCGGCCGGTGGCCCTGCTGGGGGTGGCCGCCTGGACCGAGGCATACAATTTCGGTATCCTGCCCTGGTCGGGCCTCCCCTTCTGGGTCCAGTTCGCCGTGGGGTTTTTGTGGATGGACCTCTCTTTTTACTGGTGGCACCGAGCCAACCACGTGTACTCCCTCTTGTGGCGCTTTCATAATGTGCACCACATTGACCCGGACATGGATGTTTCCACCTCTTTCCGCTTCCATTTCGTTGAAACCCTCTATTCCACCGCCTTCCGGGTCGTGCAGGTGGGGGTGGCCGGCATAGCCCCCCTCACTTATATTCTGTACGAGGTCGTCTTCAACCTGGCCACCATGTTCCACCACAGCAATGTGCAGCTGCCCCTCACCTTGGAGCGCCGGCTGAATAAAGTCATCGTCACTCCCCGTATGCACGGTGTGCATCACTCTGCGGTGGGGCCCGAGACCAATTCCAACTATTCCGTCATTTTTCGCTGGTGGGACCATTTGCATAAAACCTTGCGCCTGAACGTGCCCCATAAAGAGGTAGTCATCGGTGTCCCGGGCTATCTTTTACCGCAAGACAACTCCGTGCTCCACCTCATCACCATGCCCTTCACCCGACAGCGCCCCTACTGGCGCTGGCCCAGCGGCAAGGCAGCCATGCGGCAGGCCGGCCAGGTGAAAGATCCCACGGTGATGGAGGCATAGAGGGCGCCGGTGGAGGGCAGAGTTGATACCTTGGCCGGGTTTTCATAAGGACTGCCTTAGGTTCAAGCCTGCCTTGCTTAATGTAATCTTTTCCCCCAAGAGTTGATCACTTTAGGACACAAACCAGTAAGAAGGAGGAACATATGAGACTCAAAAGTAAACGCGTGGCCGTCCTGGCGGAAAACCTCTATCAGGAACTGGAAGTCTGGTATCCCCTCTTGCGCCTCAAGGAGGAGGGGGCCGATGTGGTGGTAGTGGGCACCGGCAGCGCCAAGATGTACACCAGCAAGTTCGGCTACCCCCTGGATGTGGACAAGTCCGCCTCGGAAGTGACAGCCGCGGACTTTGATGGCGTGGTCATTCCCGGGGGCTACGCCCCTGACCTCATGCGGCGCTACCCAGACATGGTGAAGCTGGTGCGCGACGCGGCCCTGGCAGGCAAGGTGCTGGCCTCCATCTGCCACGGCGGCTGGATGCTGGCCTCCGCCAAGGTTCTGGAGGGCAAAACCGTGACCTCCTTTTTCGCCATCAAAGACGACCTGGTGCACGCCGGGGCCAACTTCGTGGACAAGGAAGTGGCGGTGGACGGCAATATCATCACCTCCCGGAAACCCGAGGACCTGCCGGCTTTCATGCGGGCCATCATCGCGGCCCTGGAAAAATAATTTTCTCTGAAAGGAGACAGGGGCCGCGAGCCCCTGCCCTCCCCCCCCTTCCTCTTGCAGCTTCACACCCCTCATCTCGAGCCTCTCGGGTCATAATCCCGTAAAAATTCTCTGTGGCCACTGGTCCCTGTCCCATGACCTGTCACGGGACAGGAGTGTCACAAGGTAAAGCCGCGTTCCCTATTTGTTAAATGATTTTAAAGGATTAGTTGTTTCAGCCCTCTGGCAAGCAGCTTGCAGAGATAATTTATAAGTTGCTGAAATCAAAATATAAATTTTAATCAGTCGGAAACCATGGCCCAGCATAATTGTGACAATAAAACTAACTGGTCTGGAAATCCCTGAGCCTTATCAGGATAATCCTGATAATAGCAATAGGGTAATTACCTAGGAGATTTGCTGGTGAAACAACTCTTGAGCAGTTCCTTGACATTCCCAGCCAGATCCCGAGATTGGTCTGGCCCCCATCCCCCGGCAGCCGAAACCTGGCCCTGGCTCTCCAGGGCAGGTCGGCCCGCCGGCCGCGACCCGAAAAGCGAAGTTGACTCGTTGAACCGCGCCTTGGTGGCCGGCCTGATGCTGGAGTTAATCCTGACCAAGCCACACTTGCTGGAAGAATCAGGCTCAAGTCGCCATCTTGTCAAGGACAGTCTGAAGAGCACCCTGGCCGTCCAACTGGCCGGTCATATTCCTTTAGCCTCCTTCCACAACTTGGCCCAAGGGTTGGACCGCTGGTTTGAGTCCCTCTACCCCCTTATTGCCGGTACTGGTCTGGGGAGAAAAGGAACCACACCTCCCTCCGACTCACCTTCTCCACGAAAGAGTCTCCTCCGGGAAGACCTGTTTATGGCCTGCCTGGAAAATACTCCGGGGCTTCTCCCCCGGCGGCGGCACCGCAAGTTAAGCCGAGACAAGCTGAAAAGATTCCTGGGAAACACCGGGGGAGACTGGTTCCGCCTCCGGGATTTCGAAGAGTATTTCGCCGTTGACCGCAAGACAGCCTGGGAATACGCGCACAAACTCCTCCAGGCCGGTCTTTTGGTGCACAATCAGGGTCATTCCAGCGCGGTGCGGTACCGGCTGGGTTCCAGCTTTCTGAACGAACCAGGGGAATTCCCGGGGGACCGGCCCCAGGACACCGGTCAGGCCGACATCACCCCTTTGAGTGGGGTGGGCCGTTTCAACCTTTAGGAAGTGTGAAACCTGACCACGGCCACAGCCTTACCCTCAAAGTTCTGTCTGAACCCCTTTTGTGGCGTGGTCGGGAAGATCTGTCTTGCCCTCCCCACGACGTATCCCCCCGTATAACTCCAATCCCAAGGTATTCTTCCAAGTCTTCAAAACCGCAAGTTATTCCATGTAGTTAGTCAGGTCTCCATCCCCCTGAAAAATCCCACATTCTCGTTGACCTGTGTTGACCTTCTGTGATAATGTTCACAGATTATCGAACGTGGAGGAACCGCGTCTTTCATGATCCGAGACCAGTACTTTGAAACCCTGCCCCGGGAGGAGTTGGAAGCTGTCCAGCTTCGCCGGCTCCAGGCTTTGGTGGAACGAGTGTATCATCTGGTCCCCTTCTACCGCCAGCACATGGACCAGGCAGGGTTCAAACCTGAGGATCTTCGCACCCTGGCCGACCTGGAACACTTTCCCTTCACCACCAAGCAGGACATCCGGGACAATTATCCTTTTGACATGTTTGCGGTCCCCATGGAGCAGGTGGTGCGCATTCACGCTTCCTCCGGCACCACCGGCAAGTCCACCCCCGTGGGTTACACCGCCCGGGACCTGGAGACCTGGGCGGAGCTCATGGCCCGAGTTCTGGCGGCCGGGGGGGTGCACCGGGGGGATATCGTCCATGTTGCCTATGGCTACGGCCTGTTTACCGGCGGCTTGGGGTTCAACTACGGGGTGGAACGGCTGGGCGCCGCAGTAATTCCGGTCTCCGGCGGTCAGACCCGCCGCCAGGTCATGCTTATTCAGGACTTTGCTCCCACCGTCCTCTGCTGTACCCCTTCCTTCGCTCTCTACCTCGCTGAAGTGAGCCAGGAAATGGGGGTCGATTTTCAAGACACTCAGCTCCGGGTGGGGTTTTTCGGGGCTGAGCCCTGGAGCGAGGCCATGCGCCAGGAGGTGGAGGCTCGCCTGCATCTGGACGCCCTGGACATCTACGGCCTCTCCGAAGTCCTCGGTCCCGGGGTGGGGGTCGAGTGCTTGGAGGCCAAAGAGGGACTTCATCTCTTTGAGGACCACTTTCTCCCGGAAATTATCGACCCCGTTACCCTGAAGCGGCTGCCCCCCGGGGAAAGTGGTGAGTTGGTTTTCACCACCCTGACCAAAGAGGCCTTCCCTCTCATCCGCTACCGGACCCGGGATGTCACCGAGCTGGACTACACCCCCTGCCACTGCGGCCGCACCGTGGCCCGCATGAGCCGCATCAAGGGCCGGAGCGACGACATGCTCATCATCCGCGGGGTTAATGTTTTCCCCTCCCAGATCGAGTCGGTCCTGGTGGATATTCCGGGAGTGTCACCTCATTATCAGCTTCTCGTGGACCGGGAGGGACACCTGGACACCATGGAGGTGCAGGTGGAAGTGGACGAGACGGTTTTTTCGGACGAAGTGAAGCAACTTCAGAAATTGGCCAAAACCATTGAGAGCCGTATCAAGGACTACCTCACCGTCTCCGTGAAGGTGCGTCTGGTGGAGCCCCGGACTATCCCCAGAAGCGAAGGTAAAGCCCAGCGGGTCATCGACCGGCGCCAGTAGTAGAGAGGCCCCCCATGAAAGTCGAGCAAATCTCAGTATTCCTGGAAAACAAGGCGGGCCGCCTGGCCGAAGTCACCCGCATTCTGGGGGAAGCCGGTATCAACATTCGGGCCCTGTCGCTGGCCGACACCACCGACTTCGGCATTCTCCGCCTCATCGTGGACAAGTATGACTCAGCTCGGGATATTTTGAAATCCAAGGGATTTACCGTCGGCAAAACCGAGGTGGTGGCCGTGGAGGTGCCGGACCACCCCGGAGGGCTGGCGTCGGTCCTGGCCATTTTGGCCCAGGCCGACCTCAACGTGGAGTATATGTATGCCTTTGTCCAGCACTCAGGCAAGAACGCGGTAATCATCTTCCGCTTCGACAACCTGGACGAGGCCATAGCTCTGTTGCAGAAGGAAGGCATTCACATTTACAAAGGGGAAGAAGTTTACCGGCTGTAATACATGAGGAGGTTAGCGATGCAAACCAGGACGATTGTGGCAACTCTGTTGGCAGTATGCTTGGTAGTATTCATGATTCTGGGCGGTTGCGCCCCCGAAAAGAAAGCCACCGTGGTGGGCGGGATCTTCTCCATTACCGGGCCGGCTTCATACCTGGGCGAGCCCGAGCGGAACACCCTGCAGATGCTGGTGGATCAGGTCAACGCCAAGGGAGGTATCAAGGGCAAACCCGTCAAGGTAGTGATTTACGACGACGAGGCTGACGTCACCAAAGCCCGTCTGCATGCCGAAAAACTGGTGACCAAGGACAAGGCCGTGACCATCATCGGCCCCAGCCTCACTCATTGCTCCATGGCGGTTCTCAAACTCACCCAGAAAGCCAAGATGCCCCTCATCTCCTGCGCCGCCGGGGTGAGCATCACCTCACCCGCCAAGGAGCGCTTCTGGACGTTCAAAACGGCCCAGACCGACCAGATGGCGGTGGCCCGCATTTTTAAGTATTTGCAGGAGCAGGGCATTACCAAGGTGGCCATCCTCACCGTCTCCACCGGCTTCGGCATCTCCGGGAAAAAACAGCTCAAAACCCAAGCCCCCAAGTTCGACATTGAAATTGTAGGCAATGAGGTCTTCGGCGAAAAAGATACCGACATGACCCCTCAGCTCACCAAGATTCGGGGCACCGATGCCCAAGCGGTTATTTGCTGGGGCACCGGCCCGGCCCCGGCCCTGGTGGCCAAGAATATGAAGCAGCTCGGCTTCAAAATTCCTCTGGTCCAGAGTCACGGCGCGGCTTCCAAAAAATTCATCGAGCTGGCCGGGGACGCCGCGGACGGCATCATCCTGCCCGCCGGGAAACTCGCCATCTTCAAGCAGCTCCCTGACACCGACCCCCAGAAGGCGGTGTGCCAGGCCTATGATGATATGTATCGGAAAAAGTTCAACCGCCCCGCCTCCAGCTTCGGCGGCTACGCCTACGACGCCTTCAATATGCTGAAAATGGTCCTGGAAAAGGGCGGCGTCAACAAGGCCAAAATCCGGGACGGCTTAGAGGGCATTAAAAACTACGTGGGCGTGAGCGGTGTTTTCAACATGAGCCCCGATGACCACAACGGTCTCAACCCCGACGCCTTCGTTATCGTAAAGATCGAAGGCGGGGAATTCAAGCTGGTAAAATAACCGGTTGTCAGATGGCGGGCTCCGGTTTTCAGGTAGGTTATCCCTGCACTGAAAACCGGAGCCGCATGCCGATATGGCTTCGGACAGTTAAGCAACAGCACCGGCAGTTCATTTGCCTTGATCTAAGTTCGCAGTATTATAAAATGCGAGAACTTTAAGAATGGCAAAGCATAAGTCATTTTGAGAGAGTAAAGCGACCGCAGAATCTCAGTTTAGGAGATTTTTCGCTTGGCTCAGAATGACAGATGAGGTTTTTCAGAGCTCTCAATACTTCCTACCTGAGCTCTGATAACCGGAAACCAAAAACTGAATCCCGAAAACCCCAGTACCCTTTGGAAAGCCTAGCTCCTCTTCTCCAGTATCTCATCTCCGGCCTGACCAACGGCGCTATTTACGCCCTTATCGCCTTGGGTTTCGGCATTATTTACAATTCCACCACCATCATTAATTTCGCCCAGGGTGAGATGGTTATGATGGGGGCCCTATGCGCCATCAGCCTCTACCATGTGTACCCTTCGCTGCCGGTGGCTTTCCTGGGCGGCGTGGCCTTGGTGACCCTGGTGGGGCTCCTCCTGGAGCGCCTGGCCTTGCGGCCCGTCCGGGACCAGTCCCCCATCGTCCTCATTATCATCACCGTGGGCGCGGCCGTCTTTTTTCGGGGCCTGGCCATGATGATCTGGGGCAAGGAGGCTTACTCCCTACCGCCCTTCACCGGCAAGGAGCCCCTGCATTTCTTTTCTGCCACCATTATGCCTCAGAACCTCTGGGTCTTGGGCCTGGGGGCCCTTTTTGTCCTGCTGCTGGAGGCCTTTTTCCGGTTCACCCTGGTGGGCAAGGCCATGCGGGCCTGCGCTTACAACCGTCAGGCGGCGCGCCTGGTTGGCATCCCGGTGAGCCGCATGGTGCAGCTCTCTTTCGGTCTGGCCGCCGGGCTGGGAGCGGCCGGAGGCATCCTGGTGGCCCCCCTCACCCTGGGGATCTATGACATGGGCGCCATGCTGGGCCTCAAGGGCTTTTCCGCCGCTATCCTGGGGGGCCTGGGCAGCATTTTAGGAGGCGTCCTGGGGGGCCTTCTCATCGGCGTGGCCGAAGCCCTGGCCAGCGGCCTGATCTCTTCGGGATACCGGGATGCGGTGGCCTTTCTCATCCTCCTCCTGGTGCTTTTTCTCCGTCCCCAGGGGCTGTTGGGAGGCCGACAATGAAGCTCCACCGCCTCGCCAACCCCTGGCTGCTCTTTGCTGTGGGGGTGGTCCTGGTGCGCCTGACGGTGGCCAACGACTATTACTTCACCCTCCTCAACATTATCGGCATCCACGCCCTCCTGGTGGTGGGCTTGAATCTCCTGTTGGGTTATGCCGGGCAGATCTCCCTGGGGCATGCCGCCTTTTTCGGTTTGGGGGCCTATAGCACCGGCATCCTCACCGCCACCTATGGCCTCAACCCCTGGCTGGCTCTGCCGGTGGGCCTCCTGGTGGCCGGGGTGTCAGCCTTTCTGGTGGGCATCCCGGCTCTAAAGCTCCGGGGGTTCTATCTGGCCATGGCCACCCTGGGCTTCGGCATCATCGTCTACATCGTTCTCAACCAGGCCCAAGAGTGGACCGGCGGCCCCTCGGGCCTCTCCGGCATCCCCTCCCTCTCCCTGGCCGGCTTCCCCCTGGACACCCCTGACCGTCTCTACCTCCTCATCTGGCCGGTGCTGGGGGTGATTCTCTTGGCAAGCAGCAACCTGGTGGACTCCCGCCTGGGCCGGGCTTTACGCGCTCTCCATGACAGTGAGTCTGCGGCCCAATCCCTGGGGGTGAACACCTCCCGGGCGAAGCTCCTTATTTTTGTCTGGAGCGCCCTCTACGCCGCCTTGGCCGGCAGCCTCTTTGCCCACACCCTGAACTTCATCGCCCCGTCCTCCTTCGGCTTCATGTTTTCCATCAAGCTCGTTACCATGGTGGTGGTGGGGGGCATGGCCAGTATCTGGGGGTCCCTACTGGGGGCTGCGGCCCTTACCATCCTCCCGGAGTTGCTGGTCGTTTTCCACGATTACGAAACTGTTATTTTCGGCGGCATCCTCATGGGGGTGATGATTTTCCTCCCCCGGGGGCTGGTACGGGGGATTCTCGACCTCTATGAGTACCGCCGTTACAAAAAGGAAGGGGGGTCCTTCCCTGCCTCCTGACCTGCTCCTGGCCCTGAACGGTGTGACTCTGGCCTTTGGCGGGCTCACCGCCGTGGATGACGTCACCTTCGGCGTCCAGCCAGCCGTCGTCAAGGCCATCATCGGCCCCAACGGCGCCGGGAAGACCACTTTATTCAACCTGATCACAGGTTTTTTAAAGCCGGATGCCGGCCTTATCTTCTATCGGGGGGAAGAAATCCAGGGTCAGCCGGCCCACACCGTGGCGGCCAGAGGCATCGCCCGCACCTTTCAGTTGGTGCAGCTCTTCGACCACATGTCGGTTCTGGAAAACGTCATGGTGGGGCGCCACCGTCTTACCCGAGCCGGTCTTTTCGGCGGCATACTGCGCTTCCCTGCCATGCGCCAGGAGGAAGGTGACATCAAAGCCAAGGCTTGGGAGGCCCTGGAGTTCGTGGGCCTGGCCGACCGGGCCCATCAGCCTGCGGCGATCTTGCCCTTGGGATTGAAGCGGCTCCTGGAGATTGCCCGGGCCCTGGCCTCCGAGCCCCGTCTCCTCCTCCTGGATGAACCGGCCAGCGGTCTGGACCGGGTCGAGACGGAACGCCTGGGGGACATGATCCTCACCCTTCGGGACCGGGGTCTCACCATCCTGCTGGTGGAACACGACATGAGCCTCACCATGGAGATAGCCGAAGAAATTGTGGTCCTGAATTACGGGGTCCTCCTGGCCGAGGGCCCTCCCCGGGCTATTCAAAAACACCCGGAGGTCATCGCGGCGTATTTGGGGTCGGATTGGCAGGAATGAGTGGGAGGCAGTTAGCAGTTAGCGGTTAGGAATCAGTGATCAGTAATCATTCACAAAAAGGACCAATATTAGGTTTTTAAATGTAGCCGCAGGCTTTAGCCTGCGCTCAGTCCCATGCCATTCAGAGAGAAAAAACACAGATTGCTACCTGAGTGCTACCAGGGACGAATTTCTGTTTCTTTCACTATTTGCATTAAGGATAGAAGGTCTCTATTCACAAAACCACGACATTTTTAATATTTTTAAGGACTTGTTCAAAGATTCGGCAGAGAAATATCAATGCGTAATATCAGCATATTGCTTTATGCCCGATCATTTACATATCCTTGTTACCGGCACTCAAGACGATGTCAACCTTCTGAGGCTTATTAATGAATACAAGCAAAAGACCGGTTTCTGGATGGCAAAAAATAAACCCGCCGTCTCCTGGCAAAAAGACTTCTATGACCATATTATCAGAAGAGATGAAAACCTTCCCGATGTAATCCGTTATATTCTAGACAATCCGGTTCGCCAGGGACTGGTGGCTGAGTGGCAGGAGTATCCATTTAAAGGCGCTATCGGTTGTGATATCGATGATGTTCTCCAAGGCTTGGAATGACCATCTGAAGCCCCCAGCGCAGGCTAAAGCCTGCGGCTACAGAAAGAATCATTCCCTTTACCCTTGGGCCATCCAGAAACACCCGGAATTCATTGCGGCGTATTTGGGGTCGGATTGGCAGGAATGAATAAGGTTTTCTGTTTTCTGTTTTCGGTTTTCTGTTTCTGGTAGTTAATACAGTGAACTCCTTGAAAAACAATTTCTCTAGTATTCTGAATTAGGCCGGTGGCACAGGCGTCTCGCCTGTGCTAAGAAAAAATTGTAGTCGCAGGCATCAACCTGTACAGAAATGACTTAAAAAACGAATATCTTATGCTACGCATTCGCAACCTCTATGCCTACTACGGCTCCGTCACCGCCTTGAGTGGCGTCACCTGCCACATCAAGGAGGGGGAGATCGTGGCTCTCATCGGGGCCAACGGGGCCGGCAAGACCACCTTGTTAAACGCCATCTGCGGCCTGGTGCGGAAAAAAGGGGAGGTTGCCTTCCAGGGGCAAGAAGTCAGCAGGATGGCGGCAGAACGGCTCGTCGCTCTGGGAATCTCCCAGGTGCCCGAGGGCCGCCAACTCTTTGCGCCCATGACCGTGGCCGAAAACCTGGAACTGGGGACATATCTCCGCCCCCGCCGCCGGGCCAAAGCCGATATCGCCCAGGACCTGGCGCACGTCTTCCACCTTTTCCCGGTGCTCAAAGAGCGCCAGGGGCAGCAGGCCGGCACCATGAGCGGCGGCGAGCAACAGATGCTGGCCATCGCCCGCGCCCTCATGGCCCGCCCCAAACTTTTGCTCCTGGATGAGCCCTCCTTGGGCCTGGCCCCCCTGGTGGTGGAGAACATCCTGGTCACCATCAGCCGGCTTAGGAGCGAAGGCATGACTATAATGCTTGTGGAGCAAAACGCCCGGGCCGCGCTCAAGGTGGCGGAGCGGGCGTACGTGCTGGAGACCGGCCGCATAATCCTGAGCGGCAGCGCCCAAGATCTGCTGGCGGACCGCCAGGTGACCCGGGCTTATCTCGGCCGGGACTACAAGGAATTCACCGAAGGGAGGTAAGGGATGCGCCAGCCCGAGTATGAGGCCATTTCCCCGGAGGGACTGGAGATCCTCCAGTTGGAGCGCCTCCAAAGCACCCTCACCCGGGCCTACCGCCAGGTGAAGTTTTACCGCCGACGCTTCGAGGAAGCCGGCCTGGCGCCGGAATCCATCCAGAACCTGGAAGACCTGGCAAAACTCCCGTGCACCACCAGGGGAGACCTCTCCGAGAACTACCCCTACGGCCTTTTCGCCGTGCCCTTGAAAGACATTGTGCGCATAGTCTCCTCCCCCGGCACCACCGACCTGCCCTTGGTAGTGGGGTACGCCCGCCAGGACGTGAGGCTGTGGCTCGAACTCCTGTCCCGCCTCTACAACGCCGCCGGAGTCACCCCTGAGGACATCGTGCAGCTTGTCCTTCCCCCGGGTTTGGCCAACTGGCGCCGGGACCTCATGGCCGGTGCGGAATATCTGGGGGCCTCGGTGATTCCTGCAGCCACCTTGAACTTCGCCAAAGAGCTCATGGTAATGCGGGACTACAAAACCTCGGTCCTGGTCACCACCCCGCCCCTGGCCCGACACCTCCTTACCGTCATGGGCCGCATGGGTATCACGGCCGCGGAGTTAAGCCTGAAAAAGGCCCTGTTGGTGGCTGCTCCGCTGCCCTCCATGGTTCGCCGGGAGATCCACGAGAACCTCCAGGTCCAGATCGCCACGGCCTACGGCATCACCGAGGTCATGGGCCCCGGTCTGGCCTATAGCTGCGAGGCCAACCAGGGCTTCCACTTTTCCGCCGACCACTTTTATCCGGAAATCATCGACCCGGATACCGGCGCAGTGCTGCCCCCGGGGGAGGAAGGCGAACTGGTCATCACCACCCTGTCCACCGTGGCCTTCCCCCTGGTGCGTTTCCGGAGCGGCGACCGGACCCACCTGGTCACCGAGCCCTGCCCCTGCGGCCGCACCCTGGTGCGCCTGGGGGCCATCCGGGGTCGGGTGGATGACATTTTTTCCGTGGGAGGCATCAAGGTGCACCCGGAGCGGGTGAGGCGCATCCTCCAAGACCTCCTCCAGGGCCACCCTCCTAAATTCCGCTGGCAGGTGGCCACAGAAGAGGGACTGGAGGTTCTGGATTTGGAACTCACCGTGGAGGAGGACTTCTTTTCCGATGAAATCAAGACCCTGGAAGGCCTGTGCCGCAAGGTAAGACGACACTTTCAGGACCATCTGGGCGTTCACGCCCGTCTTACCTTGAAGGAGTTGGGCAAAAACGAAGCTCAGTAGTTGTCTTTGGTTACCTGGGATTCATGTCGCCCGTTTTATGGCTTTTTCCAGCAAGTTCGTCGGGCATGTGTGAAAGTTTTCATTTACCTCTGGGTCAAAATACCCTAAGATAGCAAAATTACTTTTCACAAAATCATCTGTCGTCAAGAAGCTTCGGTAATCACTTAATCTTTGCTGCATAAGGAGGAAGTTTATGGCCAGGTTAGGAAAAATCGCCGCAATCTTTTGTGCCGTTTTGTTTCTGGCTGCCAGCGTTACCTTGGCCGCCGACCCCGTTAAAATCGGTTCGGTGCTCAGGCTCTCCAAAGGCGCGGTGCACGGTATCCCCGCCAAGCGGGGGGTTATGATGGCCGTGGAGGAATTCAACAAGGCCGGCGGTATCAACGGGCAAAAGGTCGAGGTCATCTTCGAGGACGAAAAGGACTCTCCCACCGCCGCGGTGAACGCGGTCAAGAAACTCATCGACGTGGACAAGGTAATAGCCCTCGTGGGCCCCATGACCTCGGGGGCCACCCTCGCCTCATATAAAATAGCCGACGAGGCCAAGGTGGTGTTCGTCACCCCCACCGCCACCTCCCCCAAGGTCAGCGGCGCCAGCCCCTACCTTTTCCGGGGCTGCTCCCGCATCGACGTCCAGGCCAAGGCCCTGACCTCCTATATCGCCAAGACCTACAAGCCCAAGACCGTAGCCATCTTCTACTCCAACGAACCCTACGGTAAGGGCTGTGCCAAAGTCTTTGGAGGTGATTTTAAAAAGCTGGGCATTAAAGTTGTGGCGGAGGAGTCTTTCAATCGGGGCGATCGGGACTTCAAGGCCCAGCTTACCAAAATCAAGGGCACCAAGCCTGACCTTATCTTTATTCCCGGCTACACCCCGGAAACCGCGCCAGCCGCGTCCCAGGCCCGGCAGTTGGGCCTGAAGCAGCGCATCATCGGCGTTTATGGCGACATGGACCTGGAATACGCCAAGCTGGCCGGCAAGGCCGCGGAAGGGCACCTCATCGCCGGGGAGTATGACGAAAACTACAACACCTCCAAGAATAAGAAATTCCGGGAAAACTATTTTAAGCAGGCCAAAGCAGCCAAAGAGCCGGTGAACATCATGTTCGCCGCCCTGACTTACGATGCCACCAACATGGTCCTGGAAGGCATGAAGAAAAATGGCCCCACCAGCGAAGGCATCAAGAAATACCTGGATGGGATGAAGGGCTTCGACGGGGTCACCGGCAAGCTGTCCTTCAACAAGACTCATGACGTGATGAGAGGCGGCACCCCCACCGGTGTCTATCTCTTCGAAATAGTAAAGGGTAAGTACAAGCAGGTGAAGTAAAGGAAGGAAAAGAGTTACGGGGGAGGGGGGTTCACACGGGCTGGAAGCCCGTGCTACCGGGGCCGCAGGCCCTTACCCCCCCCAATCCCCTGGGGTAGAAAATGCAGGCGGGGGCGTGCGGGGGTTAAGCCCGACAGCCCCGACCCCCATAAAGGGGGTTGGGAGGGGAGTTTGAGGGGAGGGCGGGGGAGCCACTGCTCCCCCGGCCCTCTCCTCAAGTTTTCTCCACTAACAGAACCTTGTGGTTGATGAGGTTGAGGCTGTGTATGGCGGCCTTGACGACTTTTTGTTCGCCGAAGATGCTCACTATACGCAGGTTGTCCCCGTCGGGCTCGATTCTGTCCACTTCTGACATGAGCAGTTCTTCCTGGTCATTTTTCAACCAGTACGCGGATGCTTCACACATGGCGCAAGTACTCCTTTAAGCGTTCGCTAACGATTTTTTCCACCAGGTGGGGCAGAGGTTCGGGCACCAAGCCGGCGATCTCCACCCGCTCCTGGGTGAGAGGCAACAGCAGTTTGGGGGCCGGGGCGGAGGTGATGGCCTCGGCCATCCGGGGAGTGAGCTCCCCCATCATGGAGTTGGCGAGCACAATGGAAAGCGGCCCCAGGATCACGTCCACCGTGGGCACGGTGCGTACGATGGCGTTTTCGCCGCTGGCCCCCCGGTTGGCCCGGGCCTTCATCATCTGGGCCGTGGCCACCGCGTTGGTGCCCAGCGCAATTACTTCGTGTCTCTCCTGATACACTTCCTTGATGCGCTTGATGATGGCGGCGCCGATCCCCCCGCCTTGGCCGTCAATGACGCAGATGCGCATCTTTCTCCTCACACCAGCCCGAATTTTTCCTGGAGTTTCCGGTAGACGAACTGGGGGACCATGCCCTCGATATTGCCCCCATGTACCGCAGCTTCCTTGAGGATGCTGGAGCTCAAAAACACCCAGCGCAGACCGGTCATGAGAAATACCGTCTCAATTTCCGGCTCCAGCCGGCGGTTCATCATGGCCATCTGGAATTCATACTCAAAGTCGGTGACGGCCCTGAGACCCCGGAGCACCACCCGGGCGTTCTGGCTTTTGACATAGTCCACCAGGAGCCCCTGGAAGCTGTCGATGGTGACGTTGGGGGTGCCCGACACGGCATCTCGGATCATTTCAAGCCGTTCTTCCGCGGTGAAAAGTGTCTTTTTAAAGGAGCCTTCAGCCACCGCCACGATGATGTGGTCAAAAATCTGCAAGCCCCGCTGGATAAGGTCCAGGTGGCCGTTAGTGATGGGGTCGAAGGTTCCCGGGTATATCGCCAGATCGGGCATTAGCCTCTCTGCTCCTATTCCTGTGAATTTTCCCTGACCTCGTAAAAGGCCACCTGGGTATCGCCATAGCGCCGGGACTGGCTGAGTTTCAGGCTCCCCACGTGCTCCGGCAAGATCTCCCGGTGGCTATGCTCCGCCACCACCCAGGCCTCCGGGGAGGGAAGCCCCGAGGCTACTAAAGCTTTGAGTGTCGCTCCCGCCAAACCCCGCCCATAGGGAGGATCTAAAAAGATCAGGTCGAATTGTTCTCCCCGGGCAGCAAGTTTTCTCAGGGCTCCCTGCACCGGGAGCGGCAGCACCTGGACCCGGTCCGTGAGGCCCAGGGCCTTTAGGTTGCGGCGCAACACCCCCAGGGCCGTGGCCTGTTCCTCCACCAGAACCGCGCTTCGGGCCCCCCGGCTCAGGGCCTCCAGGGTCAGGGCCCCGGTGCCGGCGAAGAGGTCCAACACCTTCGCCTCTGCCACCGCCGGCCCCAAGATGTTAAAAATAGCTTCCCTGACCTTGTCGCTGGTAGGCCGGATGCGGCCTTTCACTGGGGCCAGGCGGCGCCCCCGGAATTCGCCGGCGATGATGCGCATAAATCAAATTTGCCGCTTAGTGTTTAATAATCCAAAGCTAATTGCCTAGTCCAAATAATCTTTTATCAGAATCTCCGCAATTTGCACGGCATTGGTGGCCGCGCCCTTGCGGATATTGTCCGCCACCACCCAGAGGTTCAGGCCGTTTTTGATGCTGAAGTCTTCCCGGATGCGCCCCACCAGGGTCAAGTCCTGTCCCGCCGCGTCCAACGGCATAGGATACTTGTTCTTGCTCGGATCGTCCACCACCTTGATACCGGGAAATTTGGCCAGGATCTTCCGGGCCGCGGCCGGGGTGAGCTTTTTCTCCGTCTCGATGTTCAGCGCCTCGGAGTGGCCATAGAACACCGGCACCCTGACCGTCGTGGCCGTGACTTCAATAGAGTCGTCCCCCATTATCTTCTTGGTTTCGTTTACCATTTTCATTTCTTCTTTGGTATAGCCGTTCTCCAGGAAGACGTCAATGTGGGGGAAACAGTTGAAGGCGATGCGGTGGGGATAGACTTTTTTGACCACCTCTTGACTGTTAAATAGGGCCCGCACCTGGTCGGACAGCTCCTTCACCGCTTCCTGGCCCGTTCCGGATACCGCCTGGTAGGTAGACACCACCACCCGTTTAATCTTGGCTGCGTCATGGATGGGCTTTAACACTACCACCATCTGGATGGTGGAGCAGTTGGGGTTGGCAATGATCCTAGTCTTTTTATGCAGAGCGATATCCTGGGGGTTGACTTCGGGCACCACCAGGGGCACGTCCGGGTCCATGCGCCAGGCGCTGGAGTTATCCACCACCACCGCACCGGCCTGGGCGGCAATGGGGCCGTATTCTTTGCTGATGGAGCCGCCGGCGGAAAAGAGCGCCAGGTCAATCCCCTTAAATGATTCTTTCGTCAGGACCTCTACGGGGATTTGCTCCCCTTTATAAGAAACTTTTTTCCCGATGGACCGCTCCGAAGCCAACGGCTTCAATTCCGCCACCGGGAAATTGCGCTCCTCCAAACAGGCTAGCATCTGCTGCCCCACCGCACCGGTGGCTCCCGCCACCGCTACCCTGTATTGACGGCTCATAATTTGCTTCTCCTTGTGTTGGTTTGCGGGGGAGGGGGCAAAAGGCCACCGGCCCTTTCCCCCTCCCCCGCACCCCCTCCCCCAATCCCTTAAGGGGCTTAAAACGGTCGGGGGAGTCGGGGCCATCGGCCCCGCCTTCCCCGACCCCCTAAAGGGGGTTGGGAGGGGAGTTTGAGGGGAGGGCGGGGGAGCCGCGCTCCCCCGCCCTCCCCTCAAAAATCCCTACTTAAACGCTTCCACGGCGTTTTTGGCCACCAGGTCGCCCACTTCGCTGGTGGTGTAACCCATCTGTCCCGCACCCATGCTTTTCATCATGATGGCGGTCTTTTTGATACCGTCTTCCACCGCCTGAGCAGCCTTAGTTTCCCCCAGGTATTCCAACATCATCTGGGCTGCGGCGATGGCCGCGATGGGGTTCACCTTACTGAGGCCGGTATATTTGGGGGCTGAACCTCCGATGGGTTCGAACATGGAGACGCCTTCGGGGTTGATGTTGCCGCCGGCCGCCACCCCCATGCCCCCCTGAACCATGGCTCCCAGGTCCGTGATGATGTCGCCGAACATGTTGTCCGTGACGATGACGTCGAACCACTCGGGGTTTTTCACCATCCACATACAGGTGGCGTCCACGTGGGCATAGTCGGTGGTGACATCCGGATATTGTCGTTCCATGGCCAAAAAAGCTCGTTCCCACAGATCCGAGGCGAAGGTGAGGACGTTGGTTTTAGCCACCAGAGTAAGTTTTTTTCCCTGGTTGCGCTTCCGGGCCAGTTCGAAAGCGAACTTGAGGCAGCGGTCCACACCTTTGCGGGTGTTAATGGATTCCTGGATGGCCACTTCATCCGGGGTGCCGTACTTGAGATAGCCGCCGGCCCCGGCATAGAGTCCCTCGGTGTTTTCCCGCACCACCACGAAGTCGATATCATCAGGGCCCTTGTTTTTGAGGGGAGTGTCCACTCCGGGGTAGAGCAACACGGGCCTGAGGTTCACGTACTGGTCCAACTCGAAGCGGACCTTAAGGAGGATGCCCTTCTCCAGGATGCCGGGTTTGACGTCGGGGTGCCCGATGGCCCCCAAATAAATGGCCTTAAACTGACGAAGCTCATCCAGCACCGATTCAGGTAACACTTCCCCGGTGTTGAGGTAACGCTCGCCCCCCAGGTCATAGTGGACAAAGTCAAACTTCAAGTTGGCTGGCCCGGCTACGGCTTCGAGGACCTTGAGGCCCTCGGCCACCACTTCCGGTCCGGTGCCGTCGCCGGGGATGACTGCAATGCGATGGGTCATATTGTTTTTGCCTCCAGTGTTTTCTTCAGGTGGGCCATGAGGCCGCCGTCCGCCAGGAGCTCCTGCATGAAGGGGGGAATGGGCTGACTCCGGTACTTCACGCCGGTGGCCACCACCGTAATGTCGCCGGAATTCAGGTTGACCATGATCTCTTCGCCCCCCTGGAGTTCTGCCGCCGCCTCCGGAGATTCTAAGATGGGCAAACCCATATTGAAGGCATTGCGATAAAAGATCCGGGCAAAACTGTCGGCGATCACCCCGGAGACCCCGGCGGCCTTGATGGCGATGGGAGCATGTTCTCGGGAAGAGCCACAGCCAAAGTTTTTCCCGCCCACAATAAAATCTCCATGCCGCATCTTATGAACAAATTCTGGATCCGCGTCCTCCATGACGTGCAGGGCTAACTCCGCCGGATCCGAGGTGTTGAGATAGCGGGCCGGGATAATCTCATCGGTGTTAATGTCGTCGCCGAATCTGTGTACCTTACCTGTGAGCTCCATGTCTGCTTCCTTCTAATCTTTAATCCTGAAATATTATCAGAAAATATTGTATCAATTCAAGAGGAGAGGCAACCTGAATACGTTTTCGCCACCAGAACATGTTTACCCCTTAACCGCAGCCGCTTTTTCAGAGATCAGGCTGTTAAGGAGAAAGCGACGGCCAAGGCTGTTGGTCCGAGCCCCCTGGTCATTGACCCGAACACTCAAAAAAATTAACCGCCTGTCCCAAGGAGTATCCCTGCCGGAGCCTGCTAATTCCAGGGATAAGTGACTCTGCGCTCGGGCCAGACCCTTCGCCTTACATGGCGACCGGCATTTTCCCGCATCGTTTCGGCTGGACAATCCCGCTGCTTGTTATATAGTTATTTAAAATTTTCGCCAGGTCTTCCATCTCCTCATACATGTCACCGCGTTCCGTCCGTTGGTTCGGCAGTCTTGCCATCATCCTGGTGGTTATCGCCTCCTGTGAGTTCATCGCCTACCTGGCTACTTCCTTTCTGGTGAGTAAAAGCCTCTTTTTTTGCCAACTCCGCATCGAGGAATCCTATGAGATGTACCAGCACCGATTACAACCCACCTTGGGTTGGCCTTTCAAAAATTATATTAAAAACATGAAGCAATTCAATGATGCCTCGGGATCTCGCCCCATCCCTGCCTTTCCCGACCCCAACCGGACTCCCCCCTGCGTTTCCCTGTACGGGGATTCTTACACCGAGGCTACCGGGGTAGACCATGAGCACGCCTGGAGCAACGTCTTGTCCCTGTTGCTAAACTGTCGAGCCTCTAACTTCGGCGTGGCCGGCTATGGCACCGATCAGGCCTATTTGCGATTTTTGCTCAATACCCAGGACCCGGCTAAGGTGGTTATATTGGGAATCTTTCCTGAAAATATCAAAAGAGACGTAAA
>CBFDAH010000004.1:0-44753 GCA_965602785.1 uncultured Syntrophobacterales bacterium | reverse complement strand
TCAACCAAAGGATGATCGACCAAGTCGGAGGAACAATTAGCAACCGTATAGTAGCGTTCAGCGTCGAAGGTGATCTGGCCTATCAGGTGGGAACTTATGCCATTCCCGACACGCAACCACCTGACCAAGGCAAGTTCGTCAATGTTTTCCGACGCCAGCCGGATGGCTCGTGGAAGATCTCTGTGGCAATATTCAACAGCGATGCACCACTGCCCACCAGCATCTGACGAGAACCTGCGCCAGGTAAACCAAAAGACCTGTTCCCCCTGCCGCGTTCCCGCTAGGCCAGGGGCGCGAGGAGCCTTAAACAGGAGCGGGAGAGGGGGGTCCCTGGGCTTTCAGCCCGTGCTACCAGGCTCGTGGCCCCTTACCCCCCGTCCCCAGGCCCCCACCCCCCAACCCTTAATTCGGGAGCACAGGCTTCCAGCCTGTGCAGCACAGGCAAGATGCCTGTGCTCCCGGTCAAAGGGGGTTGGGAGGAGAGTTTGAGGGGAGGGCGGGGGATCTGCGATCCCCCGGCCCTCACCCCATCTCACTTCGTTCCTGAAGCCAACTATCGCCTATGCCGGAAGCGGGAGGGGTTGGTGCCCCGGACGTTGCGGCCTCTTCTCGAGTTGCGGGAGTGTTTGAAGGCGGCGTCCCGGGAGGCGGAGGGTGAGATGGCGGCCCTCTATCACCAGCGGCAAAACGCTCTGAAGTGGATGCTGGTCACCTGTTTCGGCTACCTGGGGTACAAGAACGCCCGTTTCGGGCGTATCGAGGCCCACGAGGCGGTGACCGCTTTCGGCCGGGACAAGCTCCTCACCGCCAAGGAGATGTGCGAGGCCGCGGGCTTCAGGATTCTTCACGGCCTGACGGACTGTGTGTGGATTCACAAGGCGGGGCTGACGGAAGGCGAGCTCGCTACGTTATGCCAGGAAATCTCCACCGTCACCGGGGTCAAGCTGGCTCTGGAAGGGATATACCGCTGGATCGCCTTCCTGCCCTCCCGGCAGAATCCAGAGCGCCCCGTGGCCACCCGGTATTTCGGGGTTTTTGTGGACGGGAAAGTGAAAGTCCGGGGCCTGATCTGCCGGCGCCGGGACACCCCGCCTTTTGTGCGCCGGGCCCAGGAGGCGCTCCTGACCCGTCTGGCCACTGCTGCCACCCCCGCCGAGCTGGCCGCCCTTCAGCCTAAACTTTTGGAACTGGCCGAGGGTTTTCGCCAGCGCCTTCGGGAAGGAGGCATCCCACCCCAGGAGCTGGTGATCACTAGGGTACTTTCCCAGCCCCTGTCGGACTACCGGGTGGACACCCCCATGGCCCTGGCGGTGCGGCAGCTAGAGCAGGCCGGCATACAAATCAGGCCCGGGGAAAAGGTGCGCTTCGTGCACCGGGAACGCCGGGGTCCCAAGGAGTGTCGGGTGCAGGCCGCGCCCTTTCTGGAAGGCCTGGAAGGCTACGACACCGAGACCTACCTGGAAATCCTGGAGCGAGCCGTGACGGAGGTGATGGCAGGCGTGTTTAGGGAACGGGACTAGTGCCGCGCTCCATAAATAATATGGGTTTATCTTGGAGCAAAATGTTGGGAAAATGACGGAGATTTTCCCCCCTTTTTTAAAGGGGGGTCAGGGGGGATTTTGTAAGGCCTTGATAATTCCCCTAAATCCCCCTTTAGAAAAGTGGGACTTTCAAGGCTCAATCATGAAGTGCCCCTAATTGTGTGTCGGTCAATTTAAAGAATATGACCCTGGGGCCGACAACCTCTGTCTCCTCCCTCGTATATCTCCCCTAACGCCGTAAAAACCGCGCCAGTTGGCGGCCGTAGTAGTCTTTGGCGTCTTCGTCGGAGGGAGGGCTGAAGGTAGTGGCGCCTTTGCCTTCGGGGCGTTTCTTGGTGACGATGCCCTTTTCGCCAAAAATTTTCAGGGCGTTCTGGAAGTTGGCTTCTGAAAGGGCCTCGGAGCGCTCCACCTCCCCCAGCTTGTGGGATTTATGGCCGATGGAGTTGATGCGTTTCAGGAAATCCTTTTCGCTCCGGGGCCTTTTTTGGAGGTATTTGATGGAGCGGAAGACGATATAGTAGGCTTCCAGGTAGTTGTAGAGCAGGTTGGCGAAGTAAGCCAGTTCCTTGAGACCTGAGGCGGAGAGGGTATAGCGGTTTTCTCCGCCGTCGACACTGACCACCACCTCCCGAGAGGCGAAGTAGGACAGGGTCTCGTCCACCAGGGCATCGGGATCCACGCCGTTGAAGAGAAATTCGTACTTGAAGAAGTCTTCGAGAAAGCGGACGTCATCCAGGACTTGCTGACGCTCGAAGTCAAAGCCCGGCCCGGACAGGGTGGCCAGGGAAACGATGGCCGCGGGCAGGAAAAAATGGATGATGTTGTTTTTATAGTATTCCAACAGGGGCCGCTTGGTTTCATCTATGCTGTAACCCCCCAGGCCCAGCTCGTCAGACAGGCCCTCCTCTTTTTCGATGGGGGTGATGAGCTTGCGGGCTTCGCACAGAGCCAAGGTCTCTTCCACAGCCTGGGTCAGGTTCCCCAGGGAATCGGCCAAGGGCACATTCCTGGCCTTGAGGTAGTCGTACAACACCTGGATGATCTTCAGGAGCTCCCGGCGGTAGACGCCCTTCCTGGGATAGGTGAGGAGGGCGGCGCATACCAGGGAAAATGGGGTGACCACGGAAACCTGGTTAATGGCCTCCACTAACTTGAAGGCCAGGTCGGTGCTCAGGGTCCGGATCTTCTCGGTCTGATTCGCCCCGGGTAGAGGGTTCCGGTCCAGGTAGTCATGTAAGGAAATGGGTTCGCTGAACTGGATGTAGGCCCGGCCGTAGCGCCCTTTAAGGAACTTGCGGGCCCCCACCAACTGCCCCACGCTTTCCTTTTCCTTTTTCTTTCCCTCGAGTTCAGACAGATAGGCCTTTTCCTCCAGGACCTGATCGTAGCCGATGAAGGTAGGTACAAAGATGAGGTCCTGAGTGGCGCCCTCAAAGTAGGCCCGGAGAATCATATGCAGGAGACCGATCTTGGGGAGGACCAGTTTGCCGGTGCGGGACCGGCCCCCCTCGATAAAAAACTCCAGGTTATAACCCGACTTGATGAGGGTTTTGATGTAGTGGTAGAGAACCTCGGCGTAGAGCTTCCCCCCCAGAAAGCGGCGCCGGATGAAGAAGGCTCCCGACCCCCGGAAGATAAATCCCAGCGGCCAGAAAGCCAGATTTTTGCCGGCGGCGATGCGGGGCGGGTGCACATAGTGTTGGTAGATGAGGTTATTCAGAATCAGGTAGTCGATGTGGCTCTTGTGGCAGGGGATGAAAATCAAGGGGCCGCGCTGGTTCGCCTCCCGCACCTTTTCAAACCCCTCCTCATCAAAGATGATGCCTTCGTACAATGTCCGGGAAAGCCACTGCACCATGCGGTGCATTAAAGGCACCAAAATGAGGTTAAAGTCGGCGGCCATCTCCCAAAAGTAATCCTGGGCGTTTTTCTTAATCTTGGCGATTTTCTTTTTTTCCGTTTCCGCCAGATGGTCCATGAACTGGGTGAGCCCGGGGTCGGTCAGGGTGAGTTCCAGGAGCTCCTCCCGGGACTTGATTACCGGTCCGGTGATGATTCGCTTTTTCTGGTCGATGCGGCGGATGAGCTCCCACCTGAGTTCCCGGGCCACCTGGGTGGGATCCGAATTGGGGGCGGTGGCGGCTAGCAACTCTTTCAGGTTCACGGGGTCGGCCACTTCCACCACCGCCTTTTTGGCTTTCCGCACGCACAGCCCGAGTTTTCGCAGGCGGCCGGGATTCTCCCGGTCCCCAAAAAATATATCCAAGAGACCCTTGTCCTCCCGGGTGGGGTCCTGGCTATAGCTGATGAGCTGGGGGACCACAAAGATGGGAAAGTCCAGTTGCTTCTGGAGTTCAAGGAGGTGGCGTAAGGGGTCCTCCCGGGGTTTGAGGAAGCGGTGGCGGAAGCCTACCTGGTCCACCAGGAACAAGAGGGAGGCGCGCTTTTCCTGTAATATTTTGAGAAAATAACCGTCCCGGAAGGGGTTGGGCCAGGCCCGTTTGCGGGTGAAGTAGTTCAAGGGCGCAGAAATAATTTGCACCAGATGGGAAATAGGTTGGACAATCCACAGATTTAGGTCGAAGGCGACCTCGGGGGCGGGGATGCCCAGTTGCTGGTAGCGGCGGTTAAAAAATAAAAAATCCAGGGTGCTGCGATATTTCAGAGCATAGACCACCACCCCCTGTTTCGCTAGCTCCTGCAGGCGTTCCTGGTGTCTGGGGTTGACCGTCACCTTGGAGAAGAAGGGACCCAGGGTGTAGCGCAAGAGCCAGCCGGGGCGGCGGGGCAGGTAGCCGGAGTAGTGGAACTCCTTTCCCCCCAGCCAGCCGGTGAGACCTTGCACGAACCGGCTGAACCAGCCCCGGGGTTTTTCGCCCTCCGGGGGGGTAGCGGGTGGGGATGGCGGCTTTTCAGATTTAGAGGTCATGTCGTATCAAACCAGGGGATATTACTAGAACGTATAACTATACAAAGCTGTAAAGTAAACTGTCAACTGATATGCGGGTATATATCGGACACTTATCAAGGCCAGGCCCATCAAGGCTGCGACGGGGGATCAAACCCCGATCCCTCCGCCGGTACAGAGGGCATGGCGGGCTCCGGCTGGAACTGCCGGCCGAACACGCGAATGCAGAGTATGGAAAACTCATACATCCCATAGATAGGTACGGCTATTGCCACCATGGTAACCACGTCAGCGTGGAAGGCGGCCACCAGAACGCTTAGCAGCACGGCCATGCGGCGCTGACGCCTGAGAAAATCCAGCTTCACTATTCCGGCCCGGTTCAGGATGAGAAGGACCAGGGGGAGCTCAAAGGTCAGGCCAAAGAGGAGGAGCAGCCGCAGGCAAAAATTGACGTACTGGGTGAGGTTGAGCATGGAAAAAAGAATGTCGCTCTCGTAGGCCAGGGAAAAGGAGATGATCAGTGGCCACACCAGGTAGAGAAAGAAGAGGCATCCCAGAACAAAAGCCACCGTACCGAAGGGGAGAAAGTAATACACGTACCTCCTTTCCTGCGGGTAGAGGGCCGGGACAAAAAAGAGCCAGAGCTGGTAGAGCAACACTGGAAAGGCCAACGCGAAACCGGTGATGAGGGAGATCTTCATCTGCACGAAGAAGGGCTCCAGCGGCGCCATATAATTCAGTTTATGGGGCTTGATCTTGGGGGGTTCCGGATTCAGGCCCAAGCGGCTGGACAAATCGGGGAAGTGCTCGTGGGCCAAGGAATACAAGGTGTGCTGAACTTTCTGCACCACAGAAGGTTCCAAGAGAGGCCGCTGGATGAAACGCTGCACCATGGGGCTGAGGGGCCAGGACACCGCCGCCGCGATGAACAGGGCGACAATGCAGACAATCAGACGCTGGCGCAGCTCCTGCAAGTGATCGAGAAACGACATCTCGGTCATCAACGGCCTCTTGTTACCTTCAATCCATTCTTACCTGAATTATATTCTATATTATCAGCCCCCCCGGGGCAATTTGACCGGTTGCCGGGAAGCTTACTCCGGGTCTGGGGAGGAGATGGTGCCAGGAGTTCGGAGACGGTGACGCATCTTAAGCCCCGGGCCTTAAGAGCGGGCAGGATGAGACCCAGGGCCTCAACCGTAGGCTGGCGGTCGGCTTTCCCGGTTTCGTCCGAGTCGTGGAAGATTACGATAGCTCCGGGTGTCACCTGGGTCAAGACGTTGACCGCGATGGCGTGGGCGTCAGGCTCTTGCCAGTCCCGGGAATCCACGCTCCAGAGGACCAGGCGCTGGTGGATGTGGTCTAAAAATCTCAGGAGGGACTGGTTGTAGTTGCTGTAGGGGGGCGGAAGAGGTTGTGGTCAGGGCTCCCCAGGAGGTCGAGCTCCACTTCGGTGCGCCCGATCTCCCGCCCCCAGACCGATTTGTCCTCCTCGGAGAGGCGGACATGATGGTAGCTGTGATTTTCCAGTTCCTGGCCGGCCTGCACCAGCTTTTTCACCAGCCGGGGGTAACGGGCGGCATGTTCGCCCAGAACGAAAAAGGTGGCCCGGGCGCCGTATTCTTTTAAGAGCTGCAGGATTTTCAGGGTGAAACGGGGGGAGGGGTCGTCATCGAAGGTAAGGGCCACGCCATTACCGGTGGCAGTTCCCCGGCAGATGGGTCCTTCTGCATTGCAAAGCCCGGGGCCCAATCCTCCCAGAAACACTGATAAAACCACTGCAAGAGAGGTTTTCCAGAGCCACCGGCCTTGCCGCCGTCCCCGGGCCATTAGACCTTCACCACCATGACCTGCCGGGGGGTGCGGGTGAGCCACTCCACCCCTTCGGGAGTGATGCGGCCGGTGTCTTCCAGGCCCACCAGCCCCACTTCAGGTAAAAAGAACTTGGGCTCGAAAGCCATGACCACGTCCGCCTCCAGGGGAAAGGGGAAGCGGGCCGTTAGAAACGGGAATTCATCCAGCTCCAGCCCCACCCCGTGGCCCAGAAATTTCACCCGGTCCGGACCCTGGCCCATGAAGTATTCCCCCCAACCCGCCCGGCTCACCACGTCCCAGAGGCGCGTATAGAGGTCACCGGGCTTCACCCCTGGGCGGGCCTCGGTTTCAAAGATATGGAAGAGTTCCAGGGTGAGGTCATAGACCTGCCAGGCCGCGGGCGGCAGGTCACCCAGGGCGAAAAGACGGGTCATGTCCGCCACGTAGCCGTTGACGCAGGAGCCCATATCAATGCTGATGGGCTCTCCCGGGGCCAGCTTCTTCAGGCTCGCCCCCTGGGGGAAGGCGGGGCTGAACCCCAGGCCGCCGCTGGGGGTGTCGATGTAGGCCAGCTCCAGGCCCGCATGGCCCGAAAGCACGTGGCCAAAAAACATCTCCAAACTGAAGTTGCGGAGACGGATGAGGCCCTGGTGGCCCAGGAGACGCAGGCGGTATTCCAGGGCCGCGGAGAGTTCGAGTTCTGTCAGGCCGGGCCGCAAAATCTCCGGGAGGGCTGTGTAGGCCTCGTCCAAAATGGCCGCAGCTCGGCGGATTTGCTCGATTTCGTAGGCGCTCTTTACCATGCGCTGGCGCCGGATCAGAGGGGAGATGTCCTGGATGGGCGTTCCCGGAAAGAGATCGTTTTTTAAACGAAGATAAAGCGTGGCGGGGAGAACGTCCAGCTCCAGGCCCAGGGGATCTTCCCGGGGCAGCGCCAGGGCGTCCAACAGGGCCGGTAATTCCCAGAAATCCTGATAAAAAGCCAGTTCCCAGGGAAGGTCCCCCGCGGCCAGGCGGTCCTGGGGTCGGCGCACCAGGAACTTGGGCTCGCCCTCTGCCGGTACCGCTAAAAAGCCGTCCGCTACTGTGCCGGTGTAGTAAAACAGGTCGGCGAGCTGGCGGATGAGGGCCAGGCCGATACCACGATGGGCCAGGATATTCTGGAGTTGGGCTGTTCGGGCGCGGGTTTCCGCCGCAGGCAAGGTTTCCGGCATGGTATTCACTCCCCCGGGGGGTGCGGTTGGTAGAGCACTATGGTCAGGTCCCCCGGTCCCTGTGCCCCCAGGACCAGGATTTTTTCAATGTCCGCGGTACGGGTTGGTCCGGTGAGCCAGGTCACCAGGCTACCCTGGTGCTGCCTGCCCAGGGCCACTGCCCCTGGTATATCCAGGCCGCCCTGCTCGGCCGGCACCAGCACCACGTGACGCCGGGCCCGGAAGGGGAGCCAGGCGGCCGAGCCCTCACCACCGGGGACCAGCACCGCCCCCAGTTCGGGAATAGTCCCCAGGCCCAGGGTCACCGCGGTGTCCGCCTCCGGAGCCCAGTGGTCCCCGGCCAGGTGGGCACGCCCCCCTAAGGCGTTAAGCTCCTGGACCACCGGCAGCAGCCAGGGGTGGTCCTCGAGCCAGACGTCCCCTGTCGCCGTGTCCTTCAGGTAGCGGGCCAGGGACTGGGGCCCCGCCAGGCTGAGAAGGATAGCGTCCGCCTCTTCAAATTTACCGGTGGGATCAGGCTCTGGTCCAGCAGGAAGGTGTTGCCCCGCGCGCGGTTCTTTCAGGGTAAAGTGGGGGAAATGTCTCCCTGGCGGGGGGAGCGGCTGGGATGGTGGGGCCGAGGGGCTTGCCGCCTTTGGGCCCGCCCGCCGCTGCCGCTGAAAAAAGCTCTCCCCTGGCAGTGCTCCTCCGCCAAGCTCCTGGGCCTTTTGGCGCCAAACACCCCGGGCCGCGAGCTTGGCCGGGCCTTCCAGACGGCGATACCAGGCGGGATGCTTCAAGATAAGCCCGGTGGCGGCGGTCAAGGCCCGGACCCGCCGGAAACGGGGCGCGTCCCGGCGCAGCAAGCGAATTTTTTGGGGAAGTTCTATGGCTGCCGGGCAAATATCCTGACAACTGCCGCACTGGGTGCAGAGGTCCGAAATATCTCCGTAAGGGGGCAGGAAGGGGGCCAACAGGATGCCGATGGCCCCGGGGTAGACCCGGCCATAGAGGTGGGCACCGCCCGCCTGGAACACCGGGCAGATGTTTAGGCAGGCGCCGCAGCGCAGGCAATACAGGGCCTCCCGCAAGTCGGGGTGGGCGGCCAGGCGGCTCCTGCCGTTGTCCAGGATCACCAGGTAAAAGGCCTGGCTACCCCTGGGACCGGTTTTCAGCCCCTTGATAAAGTGGACCAGGGAGGTGAGGCGCTGACCGGTGGCGCTGGCGGGAAGCAGCTGCAGGCACGGGTCCAGGTCAGAAAGGGAAGGCAGCAGCTTGTCCCAGCCCATCAAGGCCAGATGCACCGGGGGCAAGGAGGCAGTCAGGCGCAAGTTGCCTTCGTTTTCCAGGCACACCAGAGCGCCGTCTCGGGCCGCCGCGAAGTTGACCCCAGTGATGCCCATCTCCGCTTCGGCAAAGCGGGGCGCAAGATGCGCTGCGGCCAGGCGGGTCAGGGGCTGAGGGTCTGTGGGGGCCGTGAGGTGAAAATGTTCCGACAGGATATCGGCAATCTGGTAGCGGTTCAGGTGCAGGGCCGGCGCGGTCAGGTGGGCCGGGGCGTGCCCGGCCAACTGGATGATGAACTCCCCCAGGTCGGATTCGGTGAGCTGAATGCCGTGGCGGCGAAGAAAGGGCTCCAGGCCGATTTCGTGGGCGGTCATGGACTTGGATTGCACCACCCGGCTGACCTGGTGTTTTGCGGCGACTTTCAGGATGAAGTTTCTGGCGTCGGCCGCGTCCTTCGCCAGGTAGACGTTCCCGCCCCAGGCCTCCACCTTTTCCCGGAGCAGGTCCACATACTCCTGCCAGCGCTCCATTACCCGGGTTTTGGTGGTCCGGACCTGCCGCCGCCAGTCTTCCCAGTGGGGATAATCGGCCAATAGCCGTTCCCGGGCGGCCAAAGCCCGATGGGTGGCGGCCCGCACCGCCTGGCTGAGGGAGGCCTGTACTGCCGCCATGAGAGAAAAACCTCCGGTGGCTCAGCCGCCGGCGGCGGGACCCTGGGTTTTGCCCACCTCTTCCTGGCCCGCGGCCCATTCGGGATAAAAGAGTACTTCCGGGGATGCCAGCAACAGGTTGAGGAACTGGTTGACCTGGTCTTCGATCCAGGGGTGGCCGGCAAAGTCCGCCACTACTTGGTCCATAGTCCCTTTGAACTCCTGGGGAAGGGTTTCTTCTTGGGCCAGTTGCTTCTTGAGATAGGTCACCAGGGTTTTAAGAGAGATGAAGTCCTTATGGATCCCCTCTTTTTTGAAGATGTGCGTCAGGTCCTCCCGGACCTGGTGGCTGGCCAGGTTATTCAGAAAGCGCCGGACAGAGCCCCCGCTGAAGAGGGCCTTGAGAAAGTAGCGCACGGAGAAAAAACGTTTCCCGGCTTGCCAGGCCCCTTTGAGCACGTCCATGTTGCCGGGGGTCTGGGCGCAGGCTTCCAGAGCCACCCGGTAGGGCCTCTCCAGCCGAGTGAGGACTGCGTTCCACAGCATGTAGAGGTTAATGAGGAACATGCCAAAGATACTGGCGCTCCGAAGGCCAGGGGGTATTTCGCTGGCGTAGTTCAAGAGGAGATAAAGAAACAGGGTGACCAGCACCAGAGTGCGGAACAGACTGACTCCCGACATCAAATGATGGGGATCTTTGCGGTGGGTAAACAGGTACACCAGGAGCAGGAGAAAAAGGCCCACCTGGACGAAAACATTGAAATCAATTTTGATGAAATAGTCCACCATGGCATCTCCCTTGAAAAAGGTTGGCGCCAGCCCGTGGCGCGTTTCTGACCCCGGTTGGCGAGGGTTTTCCCGGTCGGGGCGATTTCAGCCTGTCGTCCTCAAGGGCCTCAGGATGGCTGCTGTGGTTTGCTAACCTGAGCCCGCTGCCACTCCTCTCGGAGCCAGGCCTCGAGGAGCACTCGCCGCTTATCTTGTATTAATTGCCGCTCCAGATTCTCTCGTTCCTGTTGAAAATCCTCCGGAGAGGGCAGGCGTCGGTTTTTAAAGGCCAGGAGATAATATTTCCCCTTCCAGGAAATCGGCTGGGCCGGATACGGTTGCTTTTTGGTAAGCTGGAAAGCGGCGCTGGTCAGGGGCTCGGCCAAAGGCTGGCCCAGAAAACCCTGGGGGCGGGTGAAGTAGCCGCTGTCCCGCAGGGGAAGTCCCGCCTGAGCCGCCACCCGGGCCAGAGGTTCCCCCTTCCCCAGGCGGGCCAGAAGGCTTTCGGCCTCCTTGGCCGCCATTTTTTTCGCCCGCTGCCGGGCCACCGCCTGGCGCACCCGGTCTTTAGCGTCCTCGAAGGAGGGTACCGCGGCGGCCTGCCGCTCCAGGGCCTGCATGAGCACGAAGCCCTGAGGGACTTCCGTCAGCCCAACTTCCTGAACTTTGAGCTTAAAGGCTTCGGTGTTAAAGGCCCGCACCGCCCCCAGCCCCGGAATGGGCTCGGTTCGGGTAAAAAGTGATGTTTCCTTGGGGGTGAGCGTATTCTTTCTGGCCATCTCCGTAAAGGACATTCTGGCCGTCTCCGCCAGGAGCCGCTTGGCCTCGTCTTTGGCCAGGATGTGGCTCTTCTCGGCTGTCAATTTTTCCAGGGCCAGGGCCTTGGCCTCCGCCTCGGGAAGGGGCTCTTTCTCCTTGATCTCCTCCACTTTGATGAGGTGAAAGCCTTTCTTGGTCCGGGCCAGACCCACCTGCCCCGGAGCCATGGCAAAGGCCACCTTTTCCCAGGTCTTCGGTTTCTGGCCCCGCTTCACCAGGCCCAGATCGCCTCCCTTCTGGCGGCTCGCCTTATCCTGGGACGCGGCCCGGGCCAGTTGGGCGAAGTCTTTTCCCTGGAGAGTCTGCTTCAGAAGGTTTTGGGCCTGTTGTTCCACCTTCCGTCGCTCTGCCGCAGAGGCCTTGGGAGCCAATGCCAGAAACACTTCCCGCACCCGGATGACCTGGGGACGCACCAGCCTGGCGCGGTGCTCAGTCAGGTATTCCTCCACCGCCTTGGGTGAGATCTCCACCTGTTTCAGAAAATCCTGGGAGCGAAAGAGCAGATAGCACACTTTTACCTTGGCGGGGGTGCGAAACTCGGCCTGGTGCTGCTCGAAGTATGCCTTCAGCTCCGCCTCGGTGGGGTGGACCTTGGCGACGAAAGGCTCGGGGCTAACCACCACATAGTCCACCTGCACTTCTTCGCGAGCCAGGCGGAAATAATCCTGGAGCTCGGCCTCTGACACCTTGGCAAAGGAGGTTATAGCCTCCGCCGCCTTGGCGGCCAGGAGCTGCAAGCGGAGCCACTTTTCATACTCTACCTTGGCGGCCTCTTGGTAGCGGCCTCTTCCCACGAAGTAGTCGTAAAGGTCGGGGTTGAAGGAACCCTCATGGTGAAAAGCCGGATCACTGACAATGGCCGCCTGCACTTCGATATCGCTGACTTTAAGACCCAGGCGATTTGCGGTCTCGATGAGCAGAGTCAATCTGATCAGGTTATCGGGGGCACTGTCCCTGAGGGTCTTGATGTCTTCTTCGCTGAGTTCCCGCCGGAAGCGGCTCTTTTTTTCCAGCAGGTTCACGTATTGAAAGTAGGTCTTCAAGGGAATGGGTTGGCCATAGACCCGGGCGATCTCCTGGGATTGGGGAGATTCCATGCCGCCGATGCCCCAAAAGATGAAGACCACCACGATGGCCCCGATGATTACACCAATGAGCCAGTGTTTAGAGTGTTTACGTAAAATTTTCAGCATGTTCTGTTCCTATCTGGAGGTCCCCGCCGGTTTCAGGAGCTTCTTGGCTTCCTGGGCCTCGGGACTCTGGGGGTATCTCTGCACGAGTTTCTGCAAGGAGGCCTGATAGTTGCGTTGCTGATTGAGCTGCTGATAGGAGTAGGCCTGGCGCAAGAGGGCCGCCGGGGCCAGGATGCTCTTGGGATGTTGCAGCACCAATTTATTGAATTCTACCCTGGCTTCCCCGTACTTCTTTTCCTGGTAGAAGCTGTCCCCCAGGTAGTAACGGGCCTCAGCCGCCTTGGCGCCTCGGGGTTGGGCCTTGAGGTACTTGGCGAACTTGTTCCGGGCAGCCCGGTATTTTTTAGCCTGGTAGAGGCGCATACCCTCCCCGTAAACTTTATCCGTGCCTGTGGTGGCCGCCGGGGTGGGAGGGGGCGGAGAGGGCGCCTTCAGAACGGGGGCTGGCGCTTTGGCCGTTTTCCGCACCGGGGGCCGCTGGCGGGACACAGGCCTGGCCGGAGCCGCCGAGGGGGCTGGCTGGTGCTGCTCCAATGCCGCCAGGCGGCGCTCCAGTTGCTGCACCCTGGCTTCCAGGGCCCGTATATGCTGGCTCTGATCAGCATATGGGGCGGTTTGCCCGGAGGGGGGAGCCGTGCTGGGGCGGCGGGTGGAAAACAATGAGTAGGGGTCACAGGCCGCCAGGGCTGTGAGCAGAACCCCGACCAGCAAACACTTCAGCCAGCCATATCGCCTCATTTCCTCACCTCCGGGGACGTGGACAGGGGGGCGGTGACAATTCCCAGTTTCGTCACGCCCGCCTCCTTTAAAAGACCCATCACCTGCACCACCAGACCATAGGGCACGTCCTGGTCAGACTTGAGAAGGATTTCCGGTGTTTTTGGCCCTTTGGCCTCCTGAGCCAGGGCCGCTTGCAGATTTCCCAGGCCCACCTGACGATCTCCCAGGTAGATAGCCCGCTCCCGGTTGATGGAGACCACCAGCGGCTTGTCGCTCACCAGGGACGGAGCCGGGGCCTCCGGGAGGTTAACCGGCAGTCCTTGGGAAAACATGGGCGCGGTAACCATAAAAATTACCAGCAAAACCAGCATGACGTCTACGAAAGGTGTGACGTTGATGTCCGAGAGAGGTTGGGAGGGGGTGAACTTTTCCGGCATAGCTGTGGTTTCCTATCTCTGGGTGTCCGGATTTCCTGGGGTTGACAACAGGGGCGCCAGATCGCTGGCGAAATCCATGAGCTCGGCCTCCAGCCGCCGCACCTGTCCGAGAAAATAATTATAGGCTATTACCGCCGGGATGGCCGCAGCCAGTCCAGCCGCGGTGGCGATCAAGGCCTCGGCGATGCCCGGGGCCACTGTGGCCAGGGAGGCCGAACCTTTGGCGCCGATACTCTGAAAGGCCGACATGATGCCCCACACGGTGCCCAACAGCCCGATGAAGGGGGCGGTGTTGCCGCAGGTGGCTAAAAAACTTAGGGATCGGCTGAGGTTACTCACCTGCTTGGACAGGGCTCGGCGCAGGGTGCGGCGAGGGGCTTCGTCACTCAAACGGGCTAAAGGGTTTGCTTCCCCTGTGGCCAGAGTCTCCTTAAGAATGTTGGCCGCCGGAGAGAAGGAGAGGTGGCTGGTGGCCTGGTGGGCCGCAGCCAAATCCGGGGCGTCCCAAAAAAGGCGAAAAAACTCGGTGTCTTCCCGCCGCGCCCGTCTGAGTTGTCGACCCTTGGCAATGATGATGGCCCAGGAGAGGACCGAGAAGGCCAGGAGGATGAGCATGATCCCTTTGACCACCGGGCCGGCGCTCAAAACCGCCCCCACCACGTCCCAATCTGACGTAGCTGCGGTAACCGCCGGGGCGGCCCCCAAGACCTTGAACCACGAAAAAACCATAATCGATTAATCTTATTGGCAGTGTCGGGCAGTTGTCAAGGGCGTCGGTGCTTTCAAGCCGAGCTGGCCAAGGTCATTCCTTCCTTAAGGCGTTGCCTGGGGCAGCTCAGACATCCCATGGTAGATGCCCTGTCAGATTAACTGAGACGGGCCATGAGGGGTTCCGGGTTAAGCCCCGGATACCAGGGGTGGTCAAGGCCTGGGCCGGCGTCCGTAATTTTTGAGCTCTCTGAGAAATCCACCAGGTCAACCTCAATGGCGAAGGGAGGTGCCAAACCTACCCTCCGATTCGGAAATTTACCTCCCCAAAGAACGGATCAGTTTAAGAAGTCCAGGAGTTTCAAGCCCCTGGTCTTTTGCCCTACTTCGTCCTTGCCGGGGACCGTCTTTTCAGGGTAAGATTCGGGAAAAGATAAGGCTGGAAACCGGGGAGAAATAAGGGCAAGATATGGCGATGTCGGAATTCATCCACCTCCACGTGCACACGGGCTATAGTCTTCTCGACGGGGCCATCCGCCTCAAGGATCTGGTGGCCCGGGTCCAGGAGCTGGAGATGGATGCTGTGGCCATCACCGATCACGGCACTCTCTTCGGCGTGCTGGACTTCTACGAGAAGATGCGCGGGGCCGGGGTAAAGCCCCTCCTGGGTTGTGAGCTCTATGTGGCCCCCGGCAGCCGCCAGGACCGCAAGGGCAAGGGGGACCATAACCACCTGGTGGTCCTGGCCATGGACCAGGTGGGCTATCATAACCTGATGCGTCTGGTCACCCGGGCCCATCTGGAGGGCTTCTACTACAAGCCCCGAGTGGATAAGGAACTCCTCCAGGAACTCAACGGCGGCCTCATCGCCCTGTCCTCCTGCCTCCACGGGGAAGTGGCCCGGCATCTCGGTGCCGATGATGTCAAAGCCGCGGAAGCCGCGGCCCGGGAGTATGCCGAGATCTTCCCGGACCGCTTCTACCTCGAGGCCCAGGCCAACGAGCTCCCGGAGCAGGCCAAGGTGAACGAGGCGCTCCTGGAGTTAGCCCCCCGCTGGGGCCTGCCCCTGGTGGCCACCAATGATTGCCATTATCTTCATCCCGAGGACGCCCGGGCCCACGATGTGCTCTTGTGCATCCAGACCGGCAAGACCATTAACACCTCAGGCCGCATGCAGTTTCGCACCGACCAGCTCTATTTCAAGAGCCCCGAGGAAATGGCCCGGGCCTTCCCGTACCCGGAGCTGTTGGCCAGAACCCGGGAAATCGCCGACCGGTGCGACGTCACCCTGGATCTGGGCACCTTCCGTTTCCCCGTCTTCCCGGAAGCCACCGGGGAGTCCATGGAGGACCTGATGGCTCGAATGTCCCGGGAGGGCCTCAAGAAGCGTCTGGCCGCCCGGCCGCCGGTCTCCCGCCCGGAGGAGGACTACTGGCCGCGCCTGGACTATGAGCTGGATGTTCTGGGAAAAATGGGCTTCGCCGGCTACTTTCTGGTGGTGGCTGACATCGTCAACCATGCCCGGAAAAAACACATCCCCGTGGGACCCGGCCGGGGCTCCGCGGCGGGGAGTCTGGTGGCTTATAGCCTGGGCATTACCGACCTTGACCCCCTGCCCTACGGCCTCATTTTCGAGCGCTTCCTGAACCCCGAGCGCCTGAGCCCCCCGGATATCGACATGGACTTTTGCTTCGAGCGCCGGGGAGAAATCATCCAGTATGTGGCCAAGACTTACGGCTGGGAAAACGTGGCCCAGATCACCACCTTTGGCAGCATGAAGACCCGCCAGGTCATTCGGGACGTGGGCCGGGCTCTCGAGGTCCCCTACGCCGAGGTGGACAAAATCGCCAAGCTGGTTCCCGAGCAACTGAACATCACCCTGGCCAAGGCCCTGGACCAGGAGCCGCGCCTCAGGGAGCTTAGGAAAAACGACCCCACGGTGAAGGAAATCCTTACCGTGGCCGCCGCTCTGGAGGGCCTGCCCCGCCACGCCTCCACCCACGCCGCGGGGCTGGTCATCGCTGACCGCCCCCTGGTGGACTACCTCCCCCTCTACAAGGGCGCCAAGGGCGAGATGGTCACCCAATTTGATATGAAGGGCGTGGAGCGGGTGGGGCTCGTCAAGTTTGATTTTCTGGGTTTGCGCACTCTCACGGTCATTGAGCAGGCGGTGCGGTTCATCCGGCAGAGCCACGACCCAACCTTTGACATCCACGTCATCCCGTTGGAAGATGCGGCTACTTTCGCACTCTTGCAGGGCGCCAACACCGCCGGGGTCTTCCAGTTGGAAAGCGACGGCATGCGGGCTCTCATGGTGCGCCTCAGGCCCACCACCTTCGAAGACGTCATCGCCCTGGTGGCCCTCTACCGTCCCGGTCCCATGGAAAGCGGCATGCACGATGACTACGTGCGCCGCAAGCACGGCGAGGAGCCGGTGACCTACTTTCTCCCCGAGTTGGAGTCCATCCTGCAGGAGACCTACGGGGTCATCCTGTATCAAGAACAGGTGATGCAGATTGCCGCGACTATTTCCGGGTATTCCCTGGCCGAGGCCGATATCCTGCGCCGGGCCATGGGCAAGAAAATCACTGAGGTCATGGCGACCCAACGGGAGCGTTTCGTAACGGGGGCGGTGGAACGGGGCGTGGCCGTCAAAAAGGCTGAGGCTCTGTTCACCCTCATCGAGAAGTTCGCAGGCTATGGGTTCAACAAGTCCCACAGCGCTGCTTATGCCTTGATTGCCTATCAGACCGCCTATCTCAAGGCTCACTACCCCCTGGAGTTCCTGGCGGCCCTCCTGAACAGCGAAATCAACCAGACCACGGCCCTGGCCAAACACATTAATGAGGCCCGGGAGCACGGTATTGAACTTCTTCCCCCGGCTATTAACCTGAGCCGACGGAGATTTGCCGTGGAGGGCGACAAGGTGCGCTTTGGCCTGGTGGGGGTGAAAAATGTGGGGTCAGGAGCCATTCAGGAGGTTTTGGGGGCCCGGGAGCAGGGCCCCTTTGTGAGCTTTTCCGACTTCCTGGAGCGGGTCAACCTGTCCAAAGTGAACCGCAAGGTGATTGAGGCCCTCATCCAGGCCGGGGCCTTCGATGACCTGGTGAAGAATCGGGCCCGCCTCCTGGCGGGGGTGGGTGACGGGTTGGAGCGGATACAACGTTCCAAAAGTCTCCAAACCGCCAAGCAGAAGTCCATGTTCGGCGCCTTGGCTGAAAGGGCCAGGGATGACTGGCTGCCCGAAACCCCCGAATGGGAGGAGTCCCTGAAGCTAGCCAAAGAAAAGGAATCCCTGGGAATTTACCTCACCGGCCACCCCCTGGATTCTTACCGCCATATCCTGAAAAGCTGGGTTAAGGTGACCACCGCCGAGCTCTCGGGCGTCCCGGACGGGGAAGACGTAGCCCTGGGAGTAGTAGTGACGGCGGCCAAGGAGAAGGTAAGCAAAAGGGGAGGGCGTCTCGCCATCCTCACGGTGGAGGACCTGACGGGCTCGGTGGAGGTGCTGGTCTTTGGCGAACTCCTGGACAAGGTGGCCCCCTGGCTCAGCCAGCCGAGTCTGCCCCTGTGGCTTAGAGGTGAGGTGGTTCAGGAGGATAAAGGTCCCAAAGTGGTGGCCCAGGAGGTCTCCCCGTTAGGGACTGCTTTGCCTCGTTGGCCGGCCCGCCTGGACCTGCGCCTGCAGGCCGCGGCCCTTACCACCGAACAGCTCCTGGCTTTGAAGGAAATTCTCCTCAGACATCAGGGGCCGGTACCCGCCTGCCTT
The DNA here is from genome assembly GCA_965602785.1 of uncultured Syntrophobacterales bacterium. Lineage (GTDB taxonomy): Bacteria > Desulfobacterota > Desulfobaccia > Desulfobaccales > 0-14-0-80-60-11 > JBGSLA01. Next base: position 26,942 of record CBFDAH010000004.1, on the reverse strand, counting down.
CATTTCCTGGACCCTCGGGAAAACGGTGTCCTGGCCCTGCCGGAATCCCTGGCTCTCACCCCTTCGGAGAACCTCGTGGCAGAGGTGAACCGCCTCTTCGGCTACCAGGTTCTCAGTCCGTAATACCAAGTTCGCTCCTGCCGGTAAGCCATCTTTTGTAGGGGCGGACCCAGGTGTCTGCCGTGGAATTTGGGCCCACACCCGGGTGCGCTCCTACAGTTCTAGAGTTTTTTTTCACTGAGAGCAACTTAAGCCTTTTGCAAAAGTGCCTTATGTCGATCTTTCCCCAAAGAATAAGTCTTGTAATCACCCCTGGCATTAGGAGCTATGGCAAAACCTTTGTTCTGTCATCCTGAACGAAGTGAAGGATCTCAACTCATTGAAAATTCGAGATTCTTCGCTTCGCTCAGAATGACATTTTTGGAGAATTGGAAGTTTTGCATTAGCTTCTAGCCGGCCCCCACTGCCCTAAAAAATGTAGGGACAGCCGCCCCCGGCTGTCCAGAGTCTCCAGACATCAAACACCCTTCATGGTAAGAAACGTTCCCCAGATTAGGTAAAACCCTGGTGGCACAGGTTTTCAACCTGTGCCGGCGCAGGCTAAAGCCTGCGGCTACATTTTGCCCTTCTGAAGATGGTCCGATACTGCAAATTCCTTACCGGACACTACTGCCTGGCTCCCCTCTAGATAAGGGGGAAAGTTTATGAAAAACTATTGATTAATCAGGGAATTTTTATTAAAGTCCCCCTTTTTTAAAGGGGGATTTAGGGGGATTTACAAAACCTCTCCCCTGGGACCAGGCCCTTTACAAAACTCTCGGTTTGCCAAAGCACTCTGAAGGCTTATGCTGCAGGTTGGCGCGGAGAGGAGAACAATCTTAGGGTTCGGCTGGACACCACGTTCGTAGTCGAGATGGAGGGGCGTTACCTGCCGCCATCGGTGAGCTCGTAAACGATGGGCACTTCCACGGTGAGGCGGTCCCGCCTGAGGTCCGGGGGAAACGGGGGAAAGGGCACTGCGGCCAGGACGCATTGGCGGGCCTGGTCGTCCAGGAGACGAAAGCCCGAGGGCTTCACCACCCGGACGCCCCGGGACAGGGCCCCCGCCGGGGACAGGGTGAACCGCAGGCGCACCACCCCCTCCTGGTGACGGCGTCTGGCGAGGTGTGGATACGCCCGCCGAGCCAGGATACGGGTCCGGATGAGTTTCAGGTAGTTTTTCTGGGCTTGGACGGGATTCCCACCACCGCCCGTGCCACCCCGGCCATAGCCCAGGACCGCGGTGGAAGGTGTGCCGGACCCCCCGCCGGCTCGAGTGCCGGCTGGCGCGGACGAGCCGCCGGCCGCTCCACTCGTGCCCCGGGCAGAGGGCGATGAGGCCGATACATGATGTCGGGACGGTGAGGTAAGAGGAGCCTTGGCCACGGGAGGCGGCGCCGGACGCACCCGCGGCTTGGGGGTGACCATCTCCGGCTGGGGCCGGGGCAGGACCGGCACTCTTTGCTTCCGGCGCTTCTTTTTCACCGCAGGTGGGGGCTTCTTGGCGGGTGGGGCCAGGGCGAGGGACGGTGTTGGAGCCTTGGCGGTCCGGACTCCCGAAGAGGCCGGAGCCTTACCCGGCCCGGGCGGCGCCGAACCGGAGGCCGCCTCCAAGGCCGGGGCCACCAGGCTTACCGTCAGAACCGACGGGGTCGTGTGCTTGGGCATCACGCCCCACAAGAGCACCAGGGCCGCCAGCACCCCGTGCAGCCCCAGGGAAATTGCCAGGCTGCCAGGAAAGAGGCCCCCCTCGGTGGATTGCCGCAGTCTCATCTTTTCCCCAATAAAAAAACCCTGGGTGATAACACCCAGGGATTGCACCCGCCTTCTTCATCCCTGACCGGGGGTTAAGCCCCGGGGGCCCGTCCCGAACCGCGCGAGATTCTAGACCCGGCTCACAGGCAGGTTTTCTGACTCCCGGATCTTCCTACTGACTGCGCCTTCCCCCCAACCGTCCGGTGGGAGTGGCATCCCGCAGATTTCGTCCCCGGTTACAGAGGCGGGACCGCGCCGGCCTTACACCGGCTTCCCTATTAAGCCTCAGGGCACCTGCAAACCTTACTGCTATTGTAATCCCTTTGGCCTTTCTGTCAAGCAGGAAAAGCACTCTTGGGCGTTTAGGGGCAGGGGGTCAGGGGGCCCAGGGGAGGGGGTTAGGAATGGCGAGACGAGGATATCCCGAAAATTTTTTTACCTGAGATTTTAACAACTTTAATGTCATGTAGAAATTTTCTTGTTGACAAAAAAAAATATTCAGACAAGAAGATAGGGAAAACCCCTAATGGAAAACCTTAGGTAAACCTAGTAAAAATACTTATTTAATAAATCGGGAAAAACACTACTCTCTCTCGCCCCGTTGGACCAGTCAGGCGCTCCTATCTCTCAGCCAAATTCCAAGGAGGGAATGGCCATGCCTTGTGGTACTAGTCATATTCGTTTCCAGGATTTCGAACTCCCGGTCAAGAGGTGAGCCGTGCGCCTGAATCCTTTCCAGTTTTTAATGGCTGATTGGCGTCGGCGTCTCCCCTATCGGCGCTACCAGGATTTGGAGGACCGGCCCCGGCGTCTGGCCGCTCATAACCTATCTTTCCTCACCCTCTTCCTGGGGGCGGTGTACCTGGCCTGGCTGGGCCGTCTCATGATCCGCACCCCGGGTGACCAGAGCATCCTTTTTTTTATCGTCGAATCCCTGGCCTATCTCCTGTTGGTTTTCCTGGCCTGCGATCTCTGGAGACTCCGCTTTCACCGGCCCGAAGGTTTGGAGATTGAAAAATACCAGTCGGTTGACATCTTCGTCACGTATTGCGGCGAACCCCTGCAGGTCATCCGCACCACCCTCCTGGCAGTGAGCCGCATCATTTACCAGCCCGTGCAGGTCTACGTCCTGGACGACAACGGTTCCCCCGAGGTGGCCGAGCTGGCGCGGTCCCTGGATTTCCACTACCACTCCCGACCCCAGGAGGGGCTTCCCCGTCATGACGCCAAGAGCGGCAATCTCAATTTCGGCCTGGGGCTGAGCCAGGGCGAGCTCATCCTGATCCTGGACGCCGACCAAGTTCCGTCCCCGGACATCCTCACCCGCATGGTGGGTTTCTTTAAGCTGCCCCAGGTGGCCTATGTCCAATCCAAGCAGGCCTTTTATCTCCCGGAAGGGGACCCCTTTTTCAACCGGGACGAAATCTTTTATGAGGTGATCCAGCTCAGCAACGATCAGGCCAACGCCGTCATTTCCTGCGGCTCAGGCGTCCTGTATAGCCGGGCGGCCCTGGAAGCAATCGCCGGCTTCGTCACCTGGAACATCACGGAAGATATGACTACCTCCTACGAACTCCTGAGCCGGGGCTGGAAGGGCATCTATTTCCCCTACACCCTGTCCCGGGGGCTGGCCCCCCAGACCCTGGCCGGTGTGTACCGCCAGCGTTTCCAGTGGTGTCTGGACACCATGCGCCTCTTTTTTTGGGACAATCCCCTGAGAAAGCGGGGTTTGGCCCTGGGCCAACGCTTCCACTTCCTGCTTATCATGGTGAATTACCTCATCAGCGGCCTGGTCTTCCCTGCCTTTTATTTCCTGCCCCTATTGGGCTACTGGGAAGGGTACTCCTGCTTCCAGGGTCAGGAATGGTACTATCTGGCCCTCAGGGGTGGGTATCTGGCGGCCACGGTGTTAATGTTCCGCTACGTCTTTTTCAAAAAGGACGCCCTGAAGCAGTTCAAAACCCTCTGCGGCCTCTCGCCGGTTTTTACCGCGGCTATTTTTGCAGCCCTAGTCTATCCGCCGGGGCGCAAACCTCCCTACCGGGTCAACAACCGCAACCCCTTTGCCGACTCCATGGGCTATCTGCTTCTCCTGCCCCAGCTCGGCATCGTGTTGTTGCACTTGACCTTGCCGTTCATTTCTCTGCACATGGGCTGGGCGCCGCCCCGCCTCATCGTCTTGAACGGCCTCTTTTCCGCTTTCATTATCTGGGTGCTGGCGGACGTGGTGCTGGCGGGCCTGAAGAAGCCCCAATGGCATCCCACCATGGACCCGAGACAGGTGTATGACTCGTAAGCGCCTCTGGTTTGTAATAATTTTACCGATAGTATTCTTATGCTTGATGTTAGCCTATGCCTGGAACCGTGATTCCCATTTTTATCTGAGCTCCGAAGCCCTTTACCATCGTGCCAAAGTGGCGGAGGACCAGGGAGATCTCCCCCAGGCCCTGGCGCTGGCCAAGAAGTCCTGGGACCGCAACCCGGGCCACTCCGACTGCGGTACTTTCCTGGGATGGCTTTATTTGAAGCAGGGCGAAGTCCAGCCCGCCCGGGAGACCTTTCGCCAGGTGTGGGAGAAGGACCCCAAGGCCACGGGGGCCTTAAAAGGGCTGGCCCAAGCCCTCAACCAGGAGGGGCAGCGGCAAGAAGCCCTGGAGTTGTTGGCTACCTACCTTAAAGAAAATCCCAAGGATGCGGACGTCTGCCTTTTTGCCGCGCAACTGGCCGGCCAGCGGGAGGAGGACCGCCTTCTGGCCGTGGACTACTATCAGCGGTGCTATCGGCTCGAGCCCACTCCCGAGGTGCGCCGCACCCTGGTGGACCTCCTCACCGGTTTGCAGCGTTTTAAAGAGGCCATTCCCCTCCAGGAAGAGCAGGCAGCTCAGAACCCCGATGACCCCGAGGCCCTGCATCGCCTGGCCCTCCTGCACTACTGGAGCCGGGATTATGACGCAGCCACCCAGGTCTATCAGCGACTCCTCACGAAGGCGGCGGAGAACGCCACCTACCGCCGGGAAGCGGCCAAGGCGGCGGAGGCGGCCAAAAATGTGGACGAGGCGCTGAAGCACTATCTCTGGCTTTTCGTCAAATCCAAGGGCAAAAAAGAGCACGCCCTGCCGTTGGCCCGCCTGTGGACCCAGAAGGGCAACCACGCCGAGGCCGTGGCGGTGCTGGTCACGGTGATGGACGACCAGCCTGACGCCGAAACGGTGCGCTGGTATGCTCTGGAGCTCATCCTCACGGGTAACTTCGACAAAGCTTATAAAGTTTACAAAAAGGCCTGGGAAGGGGGGGACACCCACAAGGAGACCATCGTCAACCTGGCCCGCCTCTATGCCCGCAAGCGCCAGTTTTCCCGCGCCGCGGCCATGTGGGACGAGGCGGGGCGGCGTCAGCTCATCAACGGGGAGTTGCGCTGGGAGGCCGCGCTGACCTATTCCTATGCCCAGAAATTTTCCCGGGCGGTGAAAATCCTCAAACCCATAGAGCGAAACAATCCCAAGTATCCGCGCTTGCTCCTGTTTTTGGGGCAAATGCACTTCTACCAGAAGCACTGGAGCCAGGCAGCTAAATATTTCCAGCGCTACCTGGAGAAGCACCCTGATGACGTCATGGCCCGGCAGCTCCTGGCCGAAGCCCTGTCCTTCCAGCCCCAGGCCAAGGGTGAAGCCCTGAAGCAATACGGCGAACTGGTGAAGCGCAGTGACGACGTAGGCCTGCGCCTGCGCCGCGTGGCGCTCCTCCTCAAGGCCAAGCGCTGGAAGGAGGCCGAGGGGGAACTCAAGGAGTGCCCCGTGCCCCAGGACCCCCGGCTCCTCAGGGAACAGGCCCGCCTGTTGATGTGGGCGGGGGACATGGAGACGGCTCTCCTGCGTTACCAGGGTTATCTCAAGCAGGAGCCCCGGGACCGGGAGGTCCTCTTAGAAAAGGCTCGGGTTTTGGTTTACCTGGGCCGCGCCCCCGAGGCCCTGGAGGTGCTTAGGGTCCTCAGAGTGGGAGAGAAGGGAGTGCGCCTGGACCAGCCCGGGGACCGGGCCGTGCTGATGGTCTCCATCCAGGCGTCCCTGGCCCAGAAGGACTGGACGGAAGCCCTGCGCTGGGCTTTGCGCCTCTACGGCAGTTGCTTTTCCGAAAAGCACCGCCTCCCCCGGGACTGGCCGGAGGCTCACCGCTGGTCTCAAGAAGACAAAAAAAAACCGGACAGGCTCAGTCTGGAGGAGCGCACCTGGGTGGCCCGGGCCCTGTGCCACGCCTCCGAACCGGAGGCCTGTAAGGTGGGGGTCGATCTGGCGGTGGACAACTTATGGAAGAAGCGCCGCCACCACCCCACCCTGCTTATCCTGGCCTATCTGCTGCCCCGCCTGCCCCGCTATGAAGACCTCTCCCGCATGGTTTACCGCATTCCCGGTATTAAGGTGGACAGCCCGGAATACGTGGCCACCGTGGCCTTTTTCAGCTCCAAACTGGGCCGCCACGGCGGCAAACTGGACTACCTCCTCCATGTCCTCAAGCAGTATCGCCGCCGCTACCCCAAAAGCCCCGGGGAACTCATGGCCCTGGCCGACCTGGCCATGGAACTGGGGGATCGACGGGGTGCGGAGAGGTACTACCGCCGGGCCCAGAAGCTCAGGCCCGACGACCAGCGTCTGGCGAACCTGATCCTGCAATGCCAGATGACCCAGAAGGACTGGAGCAAGGTTCTGACCACCCTCAAAGGCAAGCCGGCCACTCCGGAGAACGCCCTGGAAATAGGCCGGGTCTACCTCATGCGGGGGCAGTACGAGGGGGTCAAGGCCGCGGCGGCCCAGATCCCGGAACGGCACCCGGACTATGCCCGGGCCCAGCTCTTGAAAGTCCAGGCCTGCCGTCTGCAGAAGAGCTACCCCGAGGCTTTGCAGACCCTGGAGCCCCTGGCCGGGCGCCTCACTCGGCAAGAATTTCTCATGGAAAAGGGCCGCATCCTGGAGGGTATGGGAGATCGAACCGCGATGGCCCTGTACACGGAGGTAATGCAGAGCTCCCCCGACTCCAAAATCGCCCATGTGGCCGAGGCTCGGCGGGCCCGGGCGTCGGGGAACGCAGCCGGAGCTCGGAAGGCCTTCGCCCTGGCCTTACAAGAGGCGCCCCAGGACGTGGAATTGTTGAACGAATTTGAGGAAGTGCGCCAGCGCATGCGGCCTCAGTTGGCCTCCCGGTCTTTCCCCCATCCTCACGGGGAGCGCCGCCCCGAAGAGACCATGCGGCCCTATCAGTTCTCCCGCGTCGACCGGGAGATCTTCGGGGGGCTGCCAAGACCTCGGGTAATCCCGGTGATCCAACCGGAAACCATGTGGTTTCGGGACAGTAACCGCCTATATGGGTGGATTTTGCGGGCCACGGCCGGTTTCTGGGTGAAAAAGGTAGTTCCCGTGCACGTGGCGGTGGAGTACCGGGAATATCGGCAGAACAGCATCTCCCAGAACCAGGGGCCGGTGAACCTGGGGCTGGACCGGGTGGACGCCCAGGTGGCTACGGACAAAACCCGCCTGCGCCGGGCTGATCTCACTCTTGGAGTGGGCCCCGTCAATCTGGCCAACCGCCTCAAAATCAGCGGGGAACTCATCCTGCGCCGCTACTGGAAGCGGGTGGACCGGGACATCTTCCAGAAAGGGGCCAAGTGGATCCCCTTACCGCCGCCTCCCGCCCTGGTAAACAGGGCCACCGCAACCCGGGTAACCAAAAGGGACGATCGCGATCGCCTCCTGGGCACGGTGCAGTTGGACTTCCCCATGGGGCTCAAAACCGACGGCACCTTGCGCTATGCCCGCCGGGATCTCTTCGATGTGGAACCTTACCTCTTTCCCCGGCTCTATCAGTCGGTGAACAACCTGGGAGACGTACCGCTGATCACCTATCACCAGATGGAATTCAGCTTCACCCACCAGTTCCGCCCCAACCTGAAGTGGCGGGGCAACATTGCCGGGGCCCTTTTCTCGGATAGAAACAGCCGGGTTACTCTCTATCAGGGCCTGACCTGGGAACCCATCAAAGACTCCCGCATGAAGTTGGGGCTCACTCCCCACTACTATCTGACTGCCTATCGGGAGCATAAGGACAACTATTTCAGTCCCCTTTCGTATAACGCCATCGGCCTCACGGTGGACTTCCAGAAGCAGATCTACCGGCTGCCCACCCTCATCCTCCAGGGCTCGGCCTAGGCGGTGGGCCAGCATGGCGAGTGGGGTCCGGCTCTCCACGGTTTAGTGGCCCTGGAGTTTGAGCCGGTGCAGAACTTTTTCATCAATCCGCATGTTTTCTATTTTAAGGAATGGGTAGACGACTATTACATTCTAGTGGCGGGCTTATCCCTGCGCTACGTTTTTTAAGGTGTGGGGTAACAGCCGTTCTGGGAGTCGCCTTGCTCCTCATGGCGGGGTGCGCTGAAGTCACGCGCCCCACTCCTACCGTGGCTGAAGTAGAGGAAGTCCAGCTCGCGGCCAGCCGGCGCCATCCCAACCAGACCTGGACCGTGCAGCGCTCCGCCCGGGTCTTCATTCGCCTCCTGGCCACAGTGCCCCAGACCCACGGCCGTACCTACCCCTTTCTGGGCTTCAACTGGTGGGTTACCGAGGGGGACAAAATCGTCATCGACAACGTCTGGCGGCCCTCCCCGGCCCACGATGCCGGCCTCCGGCAGGGAGACATCATCCTGGGGGTGAACAACTGGCCCATCTACCCCTGGGTGGCGGATTTTGACCGGAAGATTCAAACGACCCGGGATATTACCCGCGGCCTGTTTTGGGGTCAGCGGCGCAGCCGCTATAGTCCCGCCAATGTCACCCAAGGGGTGAGCATCCTGGCCCTTCCCGGGGAGGTGTTGGTGGCTCTCATGCTGAATGTCCGGCATATAGCCATGGATGCCCGGGGGCGCTACCTCTCCGGTCCCGTAGAACTGCTCATACTGCGGAACAAGGAGAAATTCAACGTCACCCTCTACCCCCAGCACCTGCCGGCGGAATATGCCATTCTGGTGGAGACCAACGGCCGCCGGATCAACGCCTATGCGGCGCCCGGACGGGTCATTCTCACCCACCGTCTGGTGTCCTTCTGTCTGAACGACGACGAACTGGCCCTGGTGGAGGGTCATGAACTCGCCCACCACGTCTTCGGACATCTGGTCCGGGGCGCGGGACGCCGTCGCGTGGGAGGTGTGCTGGGCCAAACCTGGAGAGTGGTGGGGCTCTTCGCCACCCAAACCGTGGGAGCCCTGGCAAACCTGCGGTATAACTTCTGGTTCAGAGACAACGCCCACCCGGTGGTCCGGGATGCGGTGGTGAGCGTCTTTTCCCGGCAGGACGAGCGGGAGGCCGACCTTTATGGTATGTGGTTCGCCTACCAGGCGGGCTACGACATCGAGCGGGGTCTGGCTTTGTGGGAGCGCCTGGGGGCCATCAGTCACGACCCCTTCGAGCGAACCGAATTTTTAGACAGCCATCCGGTGCCCTTGGAACGGCTGGCCCGCCTCAAAGTTGCTGCCAAATATTTTAAAACCGGCCGAGCCGCCGAGGTCTTCCTCCAATCTCCCAAACTGGCCCGCCATGCTCCGTTGGAGTGAGGGAGTATGGGCGGCCTGGGTTAACCTTATATTCCAGGGGATCGCAATTGGGTAAATATGTAAAATCTTACCAGGTGAACTTCTCCAACCCTTGCCCTGATGTCAGTTCGAGGCTATGGCAATTAATCTCCCCGCCTCTGCCGGTCACCCTGAACCGCCGGCGACGGGCCATGATGCTACGCCGACCGGGCTGGCTCAGCCGAACGGGAAAGACATCTTCTTCATCCTGATCTCAGCCGTCAGGAGATCGGTTCTCCTGAAGGTTTAACTTAACCCTGACCCATCATCCTCCCCTTCCTTGACACAGCGAGGGGGTAACGAGTATAAGGGACCTGGAGGGCAAGCATAGTATGGCTTCCCGGGTCCTCTATCTCCTGGACATCAGCTCCTACATTTACCGCGCCTTTCACGCCATCCGAGGTCTGGCCAACTCCCGGGGCTTTCCCACCAATGCGGCCTTCGGCGTCACCAACATGCTCCTCAAGGTCCTCCGGGAGCACCAACCCCAGTATCTGGCCCTGACTTTCGACTCCAAGGCCCCCACCTTCCGCCATCGGGAATATCCCCTGTACAAGGCCCATCGCCCTCCCATGCCCGAGGATTTGGCCATGCAGCTCCCCTATATTCAGAAAATCGTCCAGGGGCTGAACCTGCCCATTCTGGAGCGGGAGGGCTTTGAGGCCGACGATCTCATCTGCACCCTGGTCCGCCAGGCCCGGGAGCAGGGCTTTACAGTGGAGATCGTCTCCGGAGACCGGGACCTCCTGGCCCTGGTCCAGGAAGGGGTGGCCATGTGGGACCCCATGAAGGACGTACGCTACGACCCCGCGGCCATAGAGAAAAAATATGGGGTTCCCCCTGCGGAGCTGGTGGACGTCAAGGCCCTGGCCGGGGACGCCAGCGATAACATCCCCGGGGTCCCGGGCATTGGGGAGAAGACAGCGCTCAAGCTCATTAGCCAATATCACACCCTGGATAATTTACTGGCCCATATTAATGACATAAAAGAAAAGGGCCTTCGCACCCGCCTGACTGAACACGCCGACCAGGCTCGCCTGAGCCGCTGTTTGGTCATTTTGGAGGACCAGGTGCCCCTCCAGGTGGACCTGGAAGACCTGCGCCCGGGCCCTCCGGACCGCGAGGCCCTGCGGCAGATCTTCGGGGAGTTGGAATTCACCAGGTTCAACAAGGAGCTCGGCTTCGAGGCGCCGCCCGCCGATGCCTTTCAGGTGGTGCAGGAAGACAAATCCCTGGACCAGGTGGCCAAAGCCCTGAGAGAAGCCGGGGAGATGGGCGTGTTTTTCCTGCTGGGGGAGCAGCACCCCATTATGGCCCAGGTGGCCGGGCTGGCCCTCTCCTGGGAGAAGGGGGCGGGGGTTTTTATCCCCTTCGGGGAGGCCCTGAAGCCCGAGGCCGTTTGGAAAAAATTAGGGCCGATCTTTCAAGATGCCGGCATTAAAAAGATGAGCTCCGATCTCAAGGCGGCACTCTTAGTGGGCGACCGGTTCGGCCAGAAGTTGGCCGGACTTGAGGGGGACATTCTGCTGGCCTCCTACCTCCTCAATCCGGTGCGATTTGAGCAGAATCTGGAAAATATCTCCCTGCACTACCTGGGGGTGAACCTGCCGGGGCCGAGGGAGCTGGCCGGACGGCCCACCGCGGCGGTGGATTTACCTCTGGATCTAGCCGCCCAGTACGCGGGGGCTAGGGCCGCGGCGGCCCTGGAGGTCTGGCCGGAACTCACGGCGGAATTGGCCCGGGAGGGCCTTAGCCCCCTTTATAAGGACCTGGAGCTCCCCCTGCTGGCGATCCTGGCCCGCATGGAGGCCCGGGGCATCGCCGTGGACCGGGAGTTCTTGGAGCGCTTCGGCCAGGAGCTGGAAACGGAGATGAAGCGTCTGGAGGAGGAAATTTACACTGAGGCCGGGGAGGAGTTTCTGATCCAATCACCCCAACAACTGGGGCGCATCCTCTTTGAGAAGCTGAAACTCACCCCGAAGAAGAAGACCAAAGGCAAGACGGCGTATTCCACGGACATGGAGGTGCTCCAGAGCCTATCCTCCGAGGCCCCTATCACCGCCAAGGTCATTTCCTACCGGAGCCTGGGGAAACTCAAGGCTACTTACGTGGACGCGCTCTTAAAGCTCATCAACCCGGCCACCGGCCGGGTACATACCACCTTTCTCCAGTCCGTGGCTGCCACCGGCCGTCTTTCCAGCCGGGACCCCAACCTCCAGAACATCCCGGTTCGGGGGGAGATGGGGGGCCAGATACGCCAGGCTTTCGTGGCCGGGCCGGGGCAAGTGTTTTTGAGCGCCGATTATTCTCAAATGGAGCTTAGGCTTCTGGCCCACTTTTCCGAGGACCCCGTCCTTCTTAAGGCCTTTGGAGAAGGGGTGGATATTCACCGGCAAACCGCGGCCGCAGTTTTTGGCATCCATCCCGAAATGGTCTCCTCCGACATGCGGCGTCAGGCCAAGGTCATCAACTTCGGCATCATCTACGGTATGAGCGCCTTCGGCCTGGCCAAACAGTTGGGCGTCGGCAATCGCCTCTCCCAGGAGTTTATTCAGCGCTACTTCGATCGACATCCCCAGGTAAAAACCTATTTGAATAACACCCTGGAGGAGGCCCGCCAGCGGGGTTGGCTGACCACCCTCCTGGGGCGACGGCGTCAGATTCCCCAAATCAATAGTTCCAACCGCATAGTGCGCCAGGAGGCGGAGAGGAGCGCCGTGAACACCCCCCTCCAGGGTTCGGCCGCAGATATCATCAAGAAGGCCATGCTGGAGGTGGAGACGGCTCTCGACCAGGGCGGTCTGGGCGCCCGGATGCTCCTACAAATCCATGATGAGCTGCTCCTGGAGGTGCCGAAAGCGGAACTGGCCGCCACTGCTCCCCTCGTGCGCCGGGTCATGGAAAAGGTGGTCAGCCTCAAAGTCCCCCTGGTGGTGGATCTTCGGGCCGGTTCTAATTGGGGAGAGATGTATCCCCTTGAAAACCCCAGTTGAATTAGCTATCTATTTGATTTAATTTAAACAATTGGCAATAGGCCCAAGTTTATCGAGCCGGCCAAGCGGAGTTAATGAAAAAAAAATGCCCTGGAGCCATTATTTTCCTTGATATTTTGGTTCCCCTATTATTAAATTAGTGCAGCTTTATGAACCCTTAAACCATCCTTTGAAAAGGGGGGATAGATGATGAGGAAAGCTTTAGTAAAGAAGGGTTTTGCTCTGGCGATTCTCATGGCGTTTATTTTGGCCATGGGAGCGGGCTGCTGCGACACGTGCAAAAAGTACGTGGACGAGGCGAAGGCCTTCGCGGACCAGGCGGCGGCAGCGGCTGCCAAAGCCGACCAGGCAGCGCGGAATGCCGAAATGGCTGCTGCTGATGCGAAAGCTTCAGCGGACAAGGCCGAAGCGGCGGCTGACCGGGCTGATGCGGCGGCAGCAAAGGCCGAAGCATGCCTGATGAAAAAGATGCGGAAGTAAGCACCTGGAGCAAAAGAAGAGGGGAGAATTTAAATTTCTCTCCGAAAGGGGGTAATCGATGAGGAAGCCGTTTATGAAAAAAGGCTTTGCGTTTGCGCTCCTCGCGGTCTTTGCCCTGGTGCTGGGAGGTGCTGGTTGCTGCCAGAAGTACTACGATCAGTGCCAGATGTACAGGGACCAGTCAAAGGCCTCGTTTGATCGGGCACAAGCCTCGGCGGTAAAGGCGGAAGCCTCTGCCCAGGATGCCAAGGTCCCGGTACCTCGGGCTGCTGCTGCGGCCAACCGGGCTGAGGCTGCCGCTGCGCGGGCAGAAGACGCCGCGGCCAAAGTTTGCGCCATGGTCAAAAGAAAGCGTAGGGGCAGAAGAAGGTAAGAAAACTTCAGGGCCCTACCCAAGAGCGCTATCAAATGAAAAGGGTGTGGTACGAGATACCCTCGACCACACCCGATGTTTTTTTTACCGCCAACTCACCATCCCGCCAGCCTCCCCCCGGCTGATGTCTATGGGCACGCCGGTACGCTCTTCCACCGTCTGCATCACCCGCTGCATGTTCACCACACCTGAAAGGCCGCGACTTTCAAGCAAGCTCAGGACGTGAAAGATCATAGAGCGGATCTTGTAGTAGTAATCCTCATGAACCGAAAGATAGACTCGATCTCGGCGGAATCCCACCATGGCCGGCTCGTAGATATACTCCACGGTGGTCCCCACCGGCACCAGGGGAAAGATTTTCTTGATGTGCTCCGGATACATCCGGGTACAGCCGTGGCTTACCAAACGGCCCACTCCCCAGGGCATGGAGGTGCCGTGGATGCCGTAGTCGCCCCAGGACAGGGTGAGTTTGAAATCCCCCAAGGGGTTTTCCTTCCCCGGAGGCATAACGGCCATGCCATACTTGGCCTGGAGTGACTTGGGAATGTGCCAGGCGGGTTTTACCTTTTTTCCTACCACTCTGAAAGGCCCTGAAGGAGTTTTGAAATCCAGGACCCCCATGCCGATGGGAAAGGTGTACACTTTGGTGGCGTTTTTAACGAAGTAGTATAGACGCATGGTCCCGGTGTTGACGATGAGTTGGCGACCCCGAGGGTTTGGCAAGACCCACATGGTGGGTATGGTGATCTCCTGGCCCACCGGCAGGATGAACGGGTCCCAGTCCCGGTGCATGGCTCCGATGGCGTTGTAGCCCAGGCCGTAGTGCCGGGCGATTTCCAGAAGGTCTTCTCCTTTTCTGATGACGTGGCGCTGGAGCCCGCCCACCACGGTCACTGCTTCGGGGTCGATGCCGGTTTTGGTGGTGGGTAGCCGGACGGAAAAGGGGCCGGCCGCCATGGTGGGGAGGACTGTGCCTGCCAGCAGGACCACTATCGCTATCAGGACGATTTTTCGCATGGGCTTACTCCTTCCTCCGCTTCCAGGGTTTGAGGCTGGAAGCATAGGGGGGCTTGGCAATCCCCGCTTCCGTGATGATCCCTGAAATGAGCTCGTTGGGAGTGACGTCAAAGGCCAGATTGAGGGCCGGCGCCCCCGGGGGGGCTACATCATGTCCGTATAACCGGGTCACCTCATCCGGGGCCCGCTCCTCCACGGGAATCTGGCTGCCGTTTACCAGGGTGAAATCAAAGGTGGACAGCGGCGCAGCCACGTAAAAGGGTATGCCGTGGTGGCGGGCCAGCACCGCTGCACTGTAGGTGCCGATCTTGTTGGCGGTGTCGCCGTTCCCGGCGATGCGATCCGCGCCCACGATTACCAGGTCCACCCGGCCATGGTGCATGAGGCTGGCCGCAGCGCCGTCCGGGATGAGGGTGTAGGGGATGCCGAGCTTCCCCAACTCCCAGGTAGTGAGGCGGGCTCCCTGCAGAAGGGGCCGGGTTTCGTCCACCCACACGGAGAAGTGCTTCCCCGCCTCCCAGGCCGCCCGCATCACCCCGAGGGCGGTGCCGTAGGCCCCGGTGGCCAGGGCCCCGGTGTTGCAGTGGGTGAGCACCCGGTGCCCTTCATGGATCAACACTTGCCCGTGTTTGGCCAGGTGCCGGTTGGTGGTGTCGTCCTCTTTGAGCATGGTTTGGGCTTCCGCCACCAACCGCTTTTTCAGGTCAGCCACGGTTTCGGCGGCATGCTCCTGGGCTAATATCTGCATACGGTCCAGGGCCCAGAAAAGGTTCACCGCGGTGGGGCGGGCCGCAGCGATTTCCCGGCAAATATAGGTGAATTGGATCTGAAACTCCCTTGGGTCTTCGGTCTTGAGAGACAGGGCCCCCAGGGCCGCACCCATGGCCGCGGCTATCCCGATGGCCGGGGCCCCCCGGATGGCGAGCGTCCGGATGGCCTCGATGACGTCACGGTAGTCGGTGGTTTCGAGATAAATCTCTTCCTGGGGCAGGAGCCGCTGGTCCAGGAGCCGCACTTTGTTATCGTCCCAACAGATGCTGCAATAGGGAATCATCATTATCACCTGGGATTTGTAGATTGTGTTTTTCCATTTATCGTAAAGGCGGGTTTAAAACCCGCCCCCACCATCGCCTCAAGCTTACCAGCGTAATCTTGTTATTGCAGTAGGTTAACCTGATAAAAGTCTTAAAAAAATCTCGTTGGCCAACTTAGGGTTGGCCTGACCCTTGGTCTTTTTCATCAACTGGCCCACGAAAAAGCCCATGACCTTGGTCTTGCCGGCCCGGTAATCCGCCACTTCCTTGGGGTGGGCTGCCACGATCTCCCGGGCCTGAGCCTCCAACTCCCCGGCGTCGCTGATCTGGGCCAGTCCTTTTTCCTGGACGATGGCTTCCGGGTCCTTTCCGGTGGTTATCATCTCCTCAAAGACTGTCTTGGCGATCTTCCCGCTAATGGCCTCCTTATCCACCAGGGCCAGGAGGCGCCCCAGATCCCGGGGGGTCACTTTCAGGGAGGCGATGCCGGCCTCCTCTTTTTTCAGCTCCCGCATGACCTCCACCATGATCCAGTTGCTCACCTGCTTGGGCTGGGGAAATTCTTGGAGACACTCCTCGAAGTAATCCGCCAGGGCCTTGTCGCCGGTGAGCACCTCGGCGTCATAGGCCGGCAGGCCATACTCGGTCTGGAAGCGCTCGGCCCGGGCGCTGGGGAGCTCCGGCAAGCTCCGGCGCACCTCCTCCAGCCATTCCGGGTCAATTCTCACCGGCGCCAGGTCCGGGTCCGGGAAATAGCGGTAGTCGTGGGCCTCTTCCTTGCCCCGCATGGAGAAGGTCTGGCCTTTGGCCGCGTCCCACAGGCGGGTTTCCTGGACGATTACACGGCCCTCGGAGAGGAGGGCCCGCTGCCGCCGGATTTCGTATTCCAGGGCCTGGCGCACAAAGCGGAAGGAATTCATGTTCTTGAGCTCGGTCTTGGTGCCCAACTCCGCCGCGCCCCGGGGCCGCAAGGACACGTTGGCGTCGCAGCGGAGCGACCCCTCTTCCATGTTGCCGTCGCAAATCTCCAGGTAGAGCAGGATGTTGCGCAGGGCCTTCAGGTACTCCGACGCCTCCTCCGGTGTGTGCATATCCGGCTCACTGACGATCTCAATCAAGGGGACCCCGGTCCGGTTGAAGTCCACGAAGCTCAACGGCCGGGACTCGCTGTGCATGAGCTTCCCCGCGTCCTCCTCCAGATGGACGCGGGTGATGCCGATATCTTTGCTCTCACCGTTGACTTGAATTTCGAGGTGGCCATGCTCGGCCAGAGGCAGCTCGTATTGGGAGATCTGATACCCTTTGGGGAGGTCCGGGTAGAAATAGTTTTTCCGGGCAAACACGGATTCCGGGGCGATCTCGCAGTTGGTGGCCAGGGCCATCCTCAGGGCGAACTCCACCGCCCGGCGGTTAAGCACCGGTAACGACCCCGGCATCCCCAGGCACACAGGGCAGGTCTGGGTATTGGGCGGCGCCCCGAAGGTGGTGGGACAACTACAGAAAATCTTGCTGTTGGTCAGGAGTTGGGCGTGAACTTCCAGGCCAATGACCGCTTCGTATTCCATGATGGTTTCATCCTTTGTAGCCAAGACACCAGATCGTTGGGGTGTGTCTCAAAATACTATACAACATGGCGCCGCCGGGTCAATCTCTCGACTCCGAACTCCCTCCCGTCAGAGGAGGAGGGATTACAAAAAAACTCCAGGGGTGCAGGACTATGGGGTGGTACGAAGGCCGCTAACAATAATTTGTCGCAGCTCCCGGGCCGCGGCGGTGGGGTCGGGAGCGGCGGTCACCGCGGTGATGACCGCAGGATGTCTCGCTCCCCGGGAAACCACCTGGTCAATGTTGGTCTTCTTGATACCCCCCATGGTGGTCCAGGGAATGCGAAGCTGGGGGGTGATACGGTTAATCATCTCCGGCCCCACAGGGATGGCGCTTTCCTTGGTCGGGGTGGCGAAAATGGGGCCGACGTTGACGTAGCTGGCGCCTGCCTCCTGGGCGGCCAGGGCCTCCGCCAGGGAAAGAGTGGAGGCGCCGATGATGAGTTCCGGTGCCAGGCGGCGGGCCACGCCGATGGGCAGGTCGTCCTGGCCCAAATGCACGCCGTCGGCCCCGGCGGCCAGGGCGATGTCCAGGCGGTCGTTGATGATGAGCAGGGCGCCGGCGGCGGTAGTCTCCCGCCTGAATTCCACGGCCAGTTCATAGAGTGAGCGGCTGTCCAAATCCTTTTCCCGGAGCTGCACCAGGCGGACACCAGCAGCGAGGGTCATCCCCAAAATTTCCAGGGCGCTTCTGCCGGCGCACAGGGCTTCGGTGATGACCACATAGAGGTCGGCCTCATGAAACACCCTGAGCCGCTGGTCATGGGTCATCAGCCGCCTCCCACAAGGCGCACCAGTTCCAGCACGTCCCCCTCCCCCAGCACCGTATCCTGATAAGAGTCCCGGGGGACGATGACGGCGTTTTGCTCCACCACGGTGCGGGCCTGTGGGAGGCCCAGTTCATCAAGGAGATCGTGGACCGTGCGCGCCGCCACTTGCCGGGGCTCGCCGTTGATGGTGAGGTTCACACCACTTTCCTCATTAGTACTTAATTGCTAAAGTCAGCGAATGCTTAAAAGCCGTTTTTATTCCCCCCTTTTTTAAAGGGGGGTTAGGGGGGATTTCTCTATGCGCTTGAAAATCCCCCTAAATCCCCCTTTTTCAAAGGGGGACTTTATGCGTTCCCAATCTTTAAGGAGACTCCCAATTAATTGCGCTGATTTATGCAACTAAGTACTAAAAATATTTCCCCGGGAAAAATGTCCTTTTCCAGAATGGTTATTTAAAAAGGTAGGGCGGGCCCCTGTGCCCGCCATTTGAGGCGCCAGGGACGGTCGCCCTGCCATTATTCCTTTACTTCAGGCGAGAAGCCACTGCAAGACTGCGGTTCTCCTGAAATGTCATTCTGAGCGAAGCGAAGAATCTCGTATTTGCAATGAGTTGAGATCCTTCACTTTGTTCAGGATGACTGAAAAAAGGTTTTGCAATAGCTTCGAGGCAGAAGTGGGCGCCTCAGCCCCATCATTTACTAGGCGCGTCAAAAAACGCCAGGTCAAAATCCTTCCAGACCGGGTCGTAGCCGGCTCGGCGAATGGCTTCGGCCACTTCCGAGGGGCTCCGCCGGTCTTCGATATCGAATTGGGCCAGGATGTCCTCGGTTCTGTGGGTATAACCGCCCGGCCGCGTCGAGGAGCCGGCGCTCATCATGGTCACCCCCAGGGGAATCAACCGGTCCCGCAGGCTGGCCGGCTCCCGGGTCGATATATTGAAGCCCACCTCCGGTAGAAAAATGCGCATTGCCAACATCAGTTGCACCAGGTCTTTGTCGCTCAGGGGGTGATGCACCGTGTGGCGCGGCGGGGCATGCAACAGGCGGGGGAAGGAAATGGCGATGGCACTCTGCCAGCATTCTTTCTGGAGATATCTGCCGTGCAGGCCCATCCAGAACCCTTCCAGGCGCCAGTCGTATAGGCCCAGGAGTGCCCCGATACTGAGTTTCCTGACGCCGGCGCGGCCGGCCCGCTCGATGGCCCCCAGGCGGTAGGCATAATCCCGTTTTTTGCCAGACGGATGGACCTGGGCGTAGGTGGGGCGGTGATAGGTCTCCATGTAGAGGGTGACGCCCTCCAGACCGTGCTCCACCAGTTTATGGTAGTCGTCCTCGTCCAGGGCATAGACCTCCACCGCCACGGAGGGGAAGTAGTCCCGGGCGATGTCCACGGCCTGGGCCAGGTAGGTCACCGGCACCACCCCGGGTGCATCGCCGGACACCAAAAGAAGGGTCTTAAAGCCGTGCCCGGCCAGACTCTCGCACTCGGCCCGTATTTCAGCAGGACTCAGGGTCTGTCTGGCGCCCTTTCCGGAGGAATGTTTGGCATAGAAGCAGTAGGTGCAGTCGGCGGAGCAGACATTGGAGAGGTACAAGGGTACATAGAGCCCGATGGTCCGCCCGAAGTGGCGCCGGGTGAGTCGGTGCGCCTGGCGGGCCATGTCCTCCAGGCGAGGGGTGGCTTCAGGAGACAACAGCGCGGCCAGGTCTTCCGGGTGGCCCGGGTCCCGCTCGAGGGCCCGGGACACGTCGTGGGGCCCGGCTGCGGCGATGGCCTGACGGATCCGCTCCTCGGACCAGGACTCCAGCACTGTTTGAAAACCCATGTACTCCCTTTTGCCTGCTGGCAAGAGGCGTTATTGTGGGGGAAGGGCCAGGGACCTGAGGTCCCTGCCCTCCCCCCACACCCCCCTCCCAACCCACAGAGGGGACCTGAAAGGCGGGCCATTGGCCCGACTTTCAGGCATTTCTCTTCTCCCCTGTGAGGTTTTTTCTCGTTCCCAAGCTTGGCTTGGGAACACATTTACCCGCCAAGCTGAGCTTGGCAACCATTTTCGTTCCCAAGTACAACTTGGGAACGAGGGGAATACTTATGACAGTGTTAACAAAAGTACTATCGCTAAAGCGTTTGCAATAACGGGAAGGGCATAGTCTATATCTTCTATCAATGATAGTACCCACACTATCTTTGGGACTTCGACTTTTACACTGCATTGGGTGCCTTGAGAAGTAGTGTCTTTTGCCTTTATTTTACCAATTCTGGGGAAATATCGGGCAACCTCGTTAGAGATCTTCTCTGTGAAATCTTCTAGTGAAATTCCAATTGTAGGTGTATGAACGGGGCTTCCCTTTCTAAGAAGCATACGTGCTCGTCTTGGCGATATCTGAACCAAATATCCATAATAGATATATTTAATTACACAATATATAGATGCCAGTAGTAAGCCTATAGGTAAAAAATCTGGACGGCGAATTATCAATGGGATGCCAAAAGGCTGAATTTTAGCAGGAGCATCTAGATCAAAACCCACAATGGAGTAAGTAATTAGAATTAAGGCAATGAGTAAACTGAACCGTCTCAGTTTATTAAAGTCTGGGGTATTCATATGTTTGAACTCATAATTGGCGTATTTTGGGAACGAGGGGGAAGTTAATATCGCCCAGTGTAGTTACTTCAAAAATCCCGTTAAGGGGGACGAAGCCTCGGCTGTCTCCCGCTCCGGGCCCAGCCCGGCCCGGTAGGCCAGGCGGCCCGCTTCCACCGCCAGGGCGAAGCCCTTCGCCATCATGCCGTGGTCGGTGGCGTCAGCCAGAGCGGTGTTCACCAGCACCGCGTCAGCGCCCATCTCCATGGCCTCGGCGGCGTGGGAGGGGGCCCCTAACCCAGCGTCCACCACCACGGGTACCTTGGACTGCTCGATGATAATGCGGATCATGTCCCGGGTCCGAACCCCCCGGTTGCTGCCGATGGGCGCACCCAGGGGCATAACCGCGGCGGTGCCCATTTCTTCCAGACGCTTGGCCAGGATGGGA
Source organism: uncultured Syntrophobacterales bacterium (assembly GCA_965602785.1). Classification (GTDB taxonomy): domain Bacteria; phylum Desulfobacterota; class Desulfobaccia; order Desulfobaccales; family 0-14-0-80-60-11; genus JBGSLA01. The sequence continues at coordinate 6,233 of CBFDAH010000004.1, read as the reverse complement.
TCGGCCTGGATGTAAGGGAGGACCACGAACCCCTCCTGGATGAGCTGCTCCGCGGCCTTGAGGGTCTCCACCGGGTCGGGCAAAAGATACTTGGGCTCGGGGGTGAGTTCGAGCTTGACCCAGGGCGGGAGCCCCATGGCCCGGGCCATCCTGGAGAGACGCAGGGCCTCCTCGGCGGAGCGCGCCCCCGAGGTATTGGGCAAGATCAGATACCGGTCCGGGTCCAACACGGACATGATGCTGTCAACCTCGGGTGTGGAAAGATCCACCCTTCGCAAGGCTACCGTGACAATCTCCGAGTCGGAGTTTTCCAAGGCTTCTTGTAAAGCTTCGGCGGAGGGGAACTTGCCGGTTCCCACCATGAGGCGGGACCGAAAGGCGCGGCCGGCAATGATCAGGGGATCATTCCCCGAGGGGTTGGCCTCCAGAATTTCCTGTGGTTCTTTCGTCTTTTTTGGCACCGGGTATCCCTTACCCAGGTTGGGGCACTCCCTCATCGAGAGGACTGTGAGTTTATGCTGTACGGTTTGCCCCGGCGGAGTCCGCCGGACCACGAAGGCTGGGGTTATCTCCGCATAGCGGACAATCGGGAGATTTCGACCTCGCCATCAGGTGAAAGCGGCCGCGGAGCCCGTCATAGGAGAGCAACTGGTGCGTGAGAGCGGAGTCCCGGCCCAACAGCAGCTTCAGGGCCTCCACGGCCTGCAGGCACCCCATGACCCCGGCCACCGCCCCGAGGATGCCCAGGGGTTGGCCCGGAGCGTCGTCCACGGGCGGTTCCGGCAGGAGACACCGGTAACAGGGACTCTCCTGGCTCGGGTCCACCACCAGCAGGTGCCCGGAAAATTCCTGGACCGCCGCAGAAATCAGGATTTTCCTCTCCCGCCAACAACAATCCGCCACCAGAAAGCGGGTGGGGAAATTATCGCTGGCGTCCAGGATGATGTCAAAGCCCTCGAAAACCTGAGGGGCATTATCCGGGTCCAGCAGGAGGTCGAAAACTTCCACTCGGCAATGGGGGTTCAATCGGGCCAGACTATTTTGGGCCGAGTCCACCTTGCGCCGGCCCAGGTCTTCCACCCGGTGGAGAATCTGGCGCTGCAGGTTCGACAATTCCACGGCATCGCCGTCCACAATGCCGAGGCGCCCCAGGCCGGCCGCGGCGAGGTAGAAGAGGGCGGCGGAGCCGATACCTCCTGCCCCCACCACCAGCATTTTACCGGATCGGAACCGCTCTTGCCCTGGCCAGCCCACTTCCTCCAAGAGGACGTTGCGGGAATAACGCAAGCTCTCTTCAGGGGAAAAGTGAAAATTCACCAGCTGGTCTCCCGGTTCTCCTGGGCACGTGCAGTACCGCGAGGCGTTTCTGTCTCAGACTTAATTATATAAAATTTGTAGAGAAAATGGGGCCGGGAATAAAAAAAAGGGCGAGACAGGGATGCCTGCCTCGCCCCGGTGAACTTAGAATCTTCTACATGCCGTTCAGGCTGTAGCGTTCATCCACGATGCGTTCCACTTCCTCTTCACTGGGCATAGTGTCTCGAAAGCCGCCCTGGTATTGGTTCCTGAGCCAACGGAAAAGGCTCACAGTTTCATTCACCCGCACGATCTCCGGAATGTCACCGCTTTTCACCATGTGCATGTGGGGGTTGTACTGGCCCAGCATGCTCACCACGTCGTAGAAGGTGGCCGCGTCCCGCTTGATGCCCCGCTTGAAGGACTTGCCTTCCTTGGGGTAAATCAGGTCGGGAGAGGGGTTGCCGGAGATGTCTATACGCTGGAAGGGGCGTCGCACCGCCACTTGCCACTTCCGGGACTCCACCATCATGCGCGCAATGAGGGGACCGGCCCAATCGTGGGTCACGTGACCCTGGGGGCAGGTGGAGAAAAATTCCACCAGGGAGGGCCCGTTGTAGGCAATGGCCTCCTTGAGGATATTGATGGCATAGAAGGGGTTGTCGATGCTGAGCTTGGCCGCGTAAACGTGGGAGATGGCCATGGCCTGGCTGATGATGCGGCGGTGCAGGGTGGTCTTGCCGGCGTACTTTTTGCCGATGGGGGAGGTGGAACGGTCCGAGCCGAAGCGCGTGGCCCCGGACTTCTGAACACCCGTGTTCATGTACCCTTCATTGTTGTAGATGACCCAAGTGATGTCGAAGTTTTCCCCCAGCGCGTGGTTGAAGGGTCCATTGCCGATGTCATAGATGGCCCCGTCCCCGGCGAAGACGATGATTTTGGTGAGGACGTCCTGATTCCGGTCAACATAGGCCTGATCTAAGGCGAATTTGGACCCCAGGGCGGCGGCGGAGGCGGTGCCAAAGCCGTAATGCCCGGTGGGGTAGATGCGAGTGTTGAAGGGGTTCACCAGTTCGGACACCTGGTCGCAGCCCGTGGCATTGATGGTATAAATGTTGAAACCGTGGTCCAGCATGTGCTCGATGGACCGGCGATTTCGCTCCGACAGGATGCGGAGGCCCTGGTAAAAAGTGGCGATTCCCTGGGGATGGTTCCGGAGGGACTCCAGGGCGTAATAGGTAAGGAGGTTAATCACTCCCTCGCTGCATCCCGGGCACAGAGTGTGCTTGCCGGGATAGAGCTTGGAGAACACGAAGAGCACCTGATGGTTCAAGGGCAGCTTGTGTACCGTCGGGGCTAGAGCTGTGGTATTGTCCCATTCCCGGAACATTTCAGGCAGGAAGTCCAGGTCGCTCATCTTGGTCTTGTCTACCATGTGCAGGGCGTCGGTGGGGCAGACCTGGGCGCACACGCCGCAGCCCTTACAGGAGGCGGGGTCGGCCTCCAGGTTCATCGCGAAGCGCTCCCAGGGCACCCCCTTAGGGGACTTTTTGAAGATTTTGAAGTACCTCTTAGCCTCTTCCGGGATGGGCCGGTCGGTGACAGTGCTGTAAATGGACGAGTCCGGGCAGGAGGCCGTGCAGATGCCGCAGGCGATGCACTTGGAGGGATCATACACCGGCAGGGCAGTGCCGATATAGCTCATGTCCCGGAAGCGGCTGGTGGCCGCCGGCACCGAGGGCAGGAAGTGGTCCCAGGGGACTTTCTTGCCATCCAGGATGGGCTGCACCATCTGCTGTTGGAAGAACTCCTGGTAGTTCTCCATGAGGTGCATGGGCTTGATGGTTCCCAGTTCGTCCTTTTCCGTGAGGCTGACCGGCAGGCCGGCGGTGCCGGGCTTGCCGCCGAAGTTCTCCGGCAACGGCGGGGCGTAGACCGGTTCTTCCTCCCCCAAGGCCAGGCTCGCAGAAGCCCAGTGCTCAGCGGCGCAGCCGGGATTGCTTTGCTCGACGCCGAATTTCAGCATGGCCAGGTTGGAATCGACGATCTCCTTGCCCTTGCCTTTTTTGCCGCCGAGCTTCTTTTCCATGATTTTCTTGAAGCGCTGCTCGAAATCTTTGTCCGGGAGAATTCCCACTTCCTTGTTGATGAGGCCCAGGATGGCGGCCCCGGGGAGGTTGCGGTTCAGGTACTGGAGGGCCGCCCGGGTGCCGTCCAAAGTTACCACCCTGATCTGCCGGTATTTGATCAACGACTGCACCTGTTCAGGGAAAGTCTCAATGAGTTCGGCGCAGGTTTTGGTGGTGTTCACCACCAACAGCCCCTTCTCCTTGAGGCCGCCCACGTATTCCCGGAGAATCTGGTCGGAGAGAAATTTCTCGTTAAAAAAGGCCAGCACGTCCCGCTGGGTAAGCTCGCTGGAGTTCCTGATGGGTTGGGCGCTCAGGCGCAGGTTCATGAACACCGGCGCCCCCTTCCGGGCCGCGCCGTAACGGGCCCCGGACTGCACGTATTTTTTCCGTCCGGAGCCGATGTCCTCGGCGTAAATCAGGCCTGCGGACTCGAGGGCCGTCTTGACCCCTTCCGCGCCCACGCCGATGAAGGTCATGCCCAGCTCCCGGTCCAGGTATCCCGGCAATGGGGAGGGCTTGAGGGTGAGGGGCCCTTCGATGCCCACGTAAAAGTCCCGGAGGAAGCCCCGGCGCTTCTCAAAGCTGGCGATCATGTTGTCCACCACCGAGGCGGCGTCGTACTTATTGAAATCCTTGCTGCCCAGGCCATAGACACCGTGGAGCAAGGTGGGCATGTCCTCCCGGCCGTATCTGCGGTGCTCCCGTTTCCCTTCCCGGCCGGCCCTCAGAGAAATCTGCAAAGCCGCCTGCACGTCGGCCAGCATGAGCTGGTTGTGGGCCGTGCCGCTGCGCTCCAGGACCGAGATCACTTTGGCCTTGCGCATACCGTAGGCCAGCTCTTCGTAGCAGGGCGGATTGAACAGGATGGGCCGCACCACCCCGATTTTGTAGCCCTTGACATCCCGGTAGTAGTCCACCACGTCCCTGACCACCCCGGCGGCGGAGCCCAGGACGACCACCACCATATCCGCATCTTCCGTGCGGTAGCACTCCACCACCTTAAGGTTGGTCCCCATGATTTTGTTCATGGCGTTCATGGCGGCCACGAAGCCTCGCTTAAAGAAGCGGTATGCCAGGTCCTGGGCTACCTGTCCTTCCATGGTGAGGTCTGTGTCGGTGAAGGTGCCGGTTAGTACGCCATGCTCAAAGTCCGGCTGGGAGAACCGGTTGGGCGGACCCACGAAGTAACCCAGGAAGGCGTCCGAGAGCTCCTGAATGTTCTCGATGGCGTGGCTCTTGATGAAGCCGTCCCCAACGACCATGACCGGCAGCATCACTTGCCGCAGTTCCGCCACCTTGAGGGCGATGGGCAAGAGATCATGCATCTCCTGGTTGTCGCAAGAGACCAGCTGGGCCCAGCCGGAGTTGCGTACAGCATAGAAGTCGGTGTGGCCGCAGTGAATGGACAAAGACCCTTTGTTCACCTCCCGGGCCATGACGCTCATGATCACCGGCAGGCGTTTGCCGGCTACCGAGAGGAGATTTTTCGCCTTCAGAAGCAGGCCCTGGGAGGAGGTGTTGTCTACGTATCGTCCACCCTGACAAGCCATGGCCTCCACCGAAGCGATGGCCGAGAGCTCGTCCGAGGGCTGAAAGTACATGAGCTCGGTGCCGAAAAGGTTTTTCTGGCCCATGGAGGCAGAGCGGGCGAATTGCTCGGCGATGGGGGTGGAAGGCGTGATGGGGTAGCCGCAGAGGCCGTCCACCACTCGGGTCAAGACGGAGATGACCGCCTGGTTGCCGTCCATGAGCACTTCCCGGCGTTTGCGCATGTCCTGCAACAGTTTGGAGGGAATACTAGAAATAGTGAAGGCGAACAGTTCCCGGGCATCGAACCGGTCCCATTCGGCCTGCCAATCTATCTCTTTGGTAGTTTTAACCTTCCGTTGCCGTAGTTGGTGGTAAGGAAGGTGCCGTCTCAATTCATCCAGGTCTCTGATGAAGGGCAATTCCGCCATAATTACACCCCTTAAAATAAAATCGAACTTATATTATCACAAATTAACAACACGCCGCCAAGTCCCCGCCAGACATCGTGAAAAGATTCACGTTTGTCTGGCCTGGAGTCGGAACCCTTGTTTTTTGCATAAGGGTGATTAAGTTAAGGCAAAATCACTGGAAGCGCCGCCGAATTCCGCGCCCCAGAAAAAGAAAGGAGAGACTCTTATGGCCATCGAGATATGCTGGCTGGACGACCTGGCCAAGGCTCAGGAGGCGGCCAGAAAGACCAACAAGCCCATCCTCCTGGACTTTTTCAACCCTCAGTGAATCGGCTGCCAACAGATGGGTGCGGTTACGTACCCCAAGGAAGCCGTGGCCAAGTTTGTGGATTATAATTTCGTGCCGGTGCAAATCCAGGTGACCAACACCGCGCTCGTCCAGCAGTTTGGGGTTTCCTGGACCCCCGCCATCATGGTGCTGGACCCGGACGGCAAGGAACACTACCGCTCCGTGGGGTTTATGGCTCCCGAGGAGTTCATCGCCAATTTCCAGGTGGGCAAGGGCCGGTACTACCTGGACACCGACCAGTTTCCCGAGGCTGAGGCCATGTTCGAGGAGGCTCTCACCCAAAGCCCCCAGGCCAATGCCGCGCCCGAGGCCATTTTCTTCATGGGCGTTGCACGCTACAAGCACACCCACGATCCCAAGCCCCTGAGAGCGGCCTACGAGGCTCTGACGGCGAAATATCCCCAGAGCGAATGGGCCAAACGAGCCGAACCATATAAGCTGATTCCGGCGTGATTTGTGAGTTGTGGGGGGGGGGGGGGGGGGGGGGGGGCGCCCCCCCCCCCCCCCCCCCACCCC
>CBFDAH010000003.1:0-62779 GCA_965602785.1 uncultured Syntrophobacterales bacterium | reverse complement strand
AAGTTTTTTCTGGGCAATTTCTTGACAGTTGGAAAAAAACCAAATAAATTAAAAATTTTGATAACCTAACCATCCCGGTGGGTATTTCCATTCCGACTATGTAAAGGTAAGGAACAACAATGAAAAGGCTCCTCATGACACCCGGGCCCACCCCGGTGGCCCCGGAAACCCAGTTGGCCATGGCCCAACCCATCCTGCACCACCGTGCCCCGGCCTTTATGGATATCCTGGCACAGGTGCGTGCAGATCTGAAATATCTCTTCCAGACCGAGCAGGAAGTATTGATGTTCGCCGCCACCGGCACCGGCGCCATGGAAGGCGCGGTGGCTAATACCCTGTCCCCCGGCGATACGGCAATTGTGGTGGACGGCGGCAAGTTCGGGGAGCGCTGGGCCGAACTCTGCCAGGTCTACGGCATCAACGTGGACTTGATCAAGGTGGAGTGGGGCTATGCGGTGAACCCCCAAGAAGTGGCCCAGAGGCTCAACGCCAACCCGGCCATCAAGGCGGTTTTCGTCCAGGCCAACGAGACCTCTACGGCGGTGCAACATCCAGTCCAGGAGTTGGCCCAAGTGGTGAAGGATAAGCCCAATACGATCCTGGTGGTCGACGCCATCTCCGCCCTGGGGGGCTATCCCCTGCCCATGGATGAATGGGGCTTGGACATCGTGGTGGCGGGGTCCCAGAAGGCCATGATGCTGCCGCCGGGTATGGCCTTTGCGGCGCTGTCTCCCAAGGCCTGGGAGTTTGTCAAGACCTCCAAATGCCCCAAGTACTATTTTGATTTCGCCAAGCAGCTCAAGAGCCAGCAAAAAAACCAGACGGCCTATACCTCGGCGGTGACCCTCACCATGGGCCTCATGCAGGTTCTAAATTGGGTCCGGGAGGAGGGCCTGGACCAGGTCTTCGCCCGCAACCAGAAGCTGGCGGAGGCCACCAAAGCTGCCGTCAAGGCTATGGGCATGGAACTCTTCGCCAAGCAGAATCCTTCGGATGTGCTTACCGCGGTCCTGGTCCCGGCTGGCATTGACGGTCAGCAAGTAGTGGCCAAAATGCGGGAGAAAGGCATCTGGATCGCCGGGGGTCAGGCCCAGGCCAAGGGCAAGATCTTCCGCATTGCGCATATGGGTTACATTGAAGAACAGGACCTCTTAGGTACTCTGGGGGCTCTGGAGCTCGTGCTCAACGATCTGGGCTACAAAGTGGCTCTGGGCACAGGCATCAAGGCCGCTCAGGAGATCCTGGGCAAGGAGGGTTAGGCTCATGAAGGTCCTTATCAGCGACAATTTACATAAAGCGGGTGTGGACATCCTGGACCAGCACCCGAACATCGAGGTGGACTTTAAACCGGGTCTCAGCCCGGAGGAACTCAAAAAGTCCGTCAAAGATGTCGACGGTCTGGCCATTCGGGGCGCCACCAAGGTGACGGCCAAGCTCATCAATCACGCCCCCCGCCTCAAGGTTATCGGCCGAGCGGGAACCGGGCTCGATAACGTGGACATCCAGGCGGCCAGCAAGCGGGGCATTGTGGTGATGAACACTCCCGGAGGGAACACCATTACTACCGCGGAACATGCCATTTCCCTGATGCTGGCCATGGCCCGGAACATTCCCCAAGCGACCCAGTCCATGCGGGACGGCATGTGGGATAAAAAGAAATACCAGGGCACGGAAATCTTCAACAAAACTCTCGGCATCATCGGCCTGGGGCGCATCGGCCGGGTGGTGGCTGAGCGGGCCCTGGGGCTCAAGATGCGGGTCATCGGCTACGACCCGTTCATTACCAAGGAGATGGTCTCCTCCCTGGGGGTGGAAGTAGTCAGTCTGGACGAATTGCTGGCCCGCTCTGACTTCATTACTATCCACACCCCCAAGACCAAGGAGACCACCAAACTCCTGGGACGGAAAGCCTTCCACAAAATGAAGCCGGGGATTCGCCTCGTCAACTGCGCTCGGGGAGGCATTGTGGATGAGGCCGCTTTGTATGAAGCCCTGGAGGAAGGGAAAGTGGCCGCCGCCGCTCTGGACGTTTTCGAGACTGAGCCGCCGCCGGCGGAGTTTCCCTTGCGGACCTTACCCAACGTCATCTGCACCCCGCACTTGGGCGCTTCCACCGAAGAGGCTCAGGCCAACGTCTCGATGGCCATCTGTGAACAGATCTTGGAGTATTTGCTTGACGGCACCATTATGAACGCCGTGAACGCCCCCTCCGTCAGCCGGGAAGCCCTGGTGCAGCTTAGGCCTCACCTCACCCTGGTCGAAGCCCTGGGGAGCTTCCAGGCGCAGACTACTGAGGGAGCCATCAGCTCGGTGTCGGTGGCTTACATCGGCGAGGTCTCTAAACTGGACACCAAGCCCCTGACCCACTCCATCCTGAAGGGCCTGCTCTTCCCGGTGGTAGGGGATGAAGTGAACTACGTCAACGCTCCCGACATGGCGGCTTCCCGGGGCATTACAGTGAGCGAAGAGAAGGTCGCGGCGGTGGAAGACTTTACCAGTCTCATTCGCCTCACGGTGCGGGCCGGTATGGAAGAGAACGTGGTGGCCGGCACCATTTTTGGCAAATATGAGCCTCGGTTGGTGCAGATCAACAAGTTCCGACTGGAGGCCATCCCTGAAGGGCACATGCTGTTTATTTACAATACGGACCGCCCCGGGGTCATCGGCGCCATCGGCACCACCATCGGCAGCCATAATATCAACATTGCTCGCATGACCGTGGGACAGGAAAAGGAGCGGGGCCAGAACATCATTCTTCTGACTACCGATACCCCCGTGACTCCGGAGTGCATGGAGCAGGTGCAAGACTTGCCGCATGTGGCCATGGCCATACAACTGGATCTCTAAGGGACCGCAGGCAGTCCGGAGGTTACCATGACTGATTCCGAGGACAAAGGCTACACCGTCCAGGACCGTCGTTTCCTGCACAAGAGCGAGGAGGAGAAAGCCCGGATTCGGGAAGAAGAGGCGGCGCGCCAGACGGCCGCCGAAGCCCAGGAAGCCCCCCAGGAGACCCCCCAGGAGTCTCCCCAAGAGGCTTCCCAGGAGACGCCACAGCCGCAGATTACCTTCTCTTCCTTTCTCATCTCCCTCGGTTCGTCGGCCTTCATTCATTTGGGGGACATAGCTGACCCGGGCACCGGTGAGCATACCAAGAACCTGCCCTTGGCCAAGCAGACCATTGACCTCTTGGTGATGTTACGGGAAAAAACCCGTAATAACCTCCAGGAGGACGAAGAGAAGCTCTTCGATCACCTCCTCTATGACTTGCGCATGCGCTTTGTCAAGGAGGCGGGTTGATCGGCAAGTGGCAGTGACCGAGATCCGGCGGCTCTGTCCCGCCAAGGTCAACCTCTACCTCAAGGTGTTGGGGCGCCGGGCGGACGGCTACCACGAGGTAGTGACCGTCATGCAGCCCCTGTCCCTAGCTGATGAACTCTGGTTGACGCCGGGAAAGGGCCTGGCCTTGGTGTGCCAGCCGCCAACGTTGGTGCCGTCAGGAGCTCAAAACCTGGTATGGCGGGCGGCAGAAAAGTTTGCGGCGGCCATTGGCCAGGAGCCGCAGGTCCATATCCACCTGGTAAAGAAGATTCCCGTGGCCGCCGGCCTGGGGGGAGGCAGCAGCGATGCAGCCGGCACCCTCCTGGCCCTCAACCATCTGGCCGGCCACCCATTGGACTTTTCGGCGCTGCACCGCCTCGCAGCCGAACTCGGGGCGGATGTCCCCTTTTTTCTAAGCCTGGGGCCCGCCGTGGGCCGGGGTATCGGTACCGACCTTTCTTCCCTTGACCTGCCCCCCTTCTGGTATGTATTATTGAATCCGGGCTGGTCGATTTCCACCCGTAGGGTTTACGAAAACCTGGATATGAAGGTTGTAGCGGGTTCCGGGGCGGCCCCCCGGGAAGCCTGGGATAGAGAGCATCCGGAGGAGTGGGTAACTAACGATTTGGAGACGGTCATCTTGACTCGTCATCCGGAACTCCGGGCTCTGTTGGGAATGCTGTCCCAGGCCGGGGCCCGGATCCAGGGGATGTCTGGTAGTGGTCCCACCCTCTTCGGCCTCTTCGCCGACCAGGAAGCAGCTCAGGAGGCGGCCGGCGAAATTCGCCGCCACTTCAGCGGCTGGCTGGCGGTGGCCCGAGGCCTTACCCAAAATGAGCGTAACACTGGCTGGGAGAGCCAGGTATGGACGATTTAAAAATTTTTTCCGGCAACGCCAATCGACCCCTGGCAGAAAAGATCTGCCAGTACCTGGGAATCCCTTTAGGGGAGACCGTGGTAGGAAGATTCTCCGATGGAGAGACCTCAGTGGAGTTTCGGGAGAACGTGCGGGGTAAAGACGTCTATGTAGTCCAGCCCACCAGCATTCCCGCCAACGACCATCTGATGGAACTCCTCATCATGATTGACGCCTTGAGCCGAGCCTCGGTGGCCAGCATTACTGCGGTGGTGCCTTACTACGCCTACGCTCGTCAAGACCGGAAAACCTCGCCCCGGGTACCCATCTCCGCCAAGCTGGTGGCCAACCTGCTCACCACCGCCGGGACCCACCGTCTCCTCACCATGGACCTGCATACCGGCCAGATTCAGGGCTTTTTTAACATCCCCGTGGACCACCTTTTCGCTGCGCCGGTGACGTTGGATTACATCCGCGAGAATTTCACCGGTGAACTGGTTATGGTTTCTCCAGACGCCGGTGGGGTAGAGCGGGCCCGGGCCTTTGCCAAGCGGACGAACTCCACTTTAGCCATCATCGACAAACGCCGGGAGGCCACCGCCATTAAGGCCATGACTCTGGTGGGCAACGTCTGGGGCAAAGAGGCCATTATCCTGGATGACATGATCACCACGGGGTCCACCGTAACCATGGCGGCCGATCTCCTCATGCGCCACGGGGCCAAGGCGGTGCATGCCTGCGTCACCCACCCGGTCATGAGCCCCAACGCCGTGAGATCTTTACAGGGTTCCCTGGTCCAGTCCCTGGCGGTGACGGACACCATTCCCCTGTCCCCGGAGGCTGAGGCCTTAGACAAGATCCGGGTGCTGTCCGTGGCGCCACTCCTGGGGGAAGCCATCCGCCGCATCCACAACCGGGACTCAGTCAGCTCCCTGTTCGTGTAATCGGCGTTTTTCAGAGGGAGGTTGGCGGTGTCAGCTTTTCTGGAGGGCCCGCAGCCCTGCCTGGCCTTCTCGGGCGTTCGCCCCTGAGTTCTTAAGGCGGTGAAAGCCTCAGCCCCGGGTGTAAACTCTGTTTTTCTGGTAGGCTCCACGTGAGATTTTTCCCCTGGGCGAGAAAGCGCCAACCGCCCAACACGAAGTGGCTCATTGTGGGATTGGGTAATCCTGGGTCTAAATACGCCGTGACCAGGCACAACGTAGGGTTCATGGTGGTGACAGCCCTGGTGGAAGGCTACGGTATTCCTCTGAAGAAAAAGACCCTGGCAGCCCACTGGGGCACGGGGAAGATCGAGGGGGAAGCGGTGGTCCTGGCCCAACCCACCACCTATATGAACCAGAGCGGCCGAGCAGTGGCCCAACTCCTCCATTATTTCAAGCTCACCCCCGAGGCCCTGGTGGTCATTCATGACGATCTGGACGTTCCCGCCGGCCGCCTCAAACTGGCCCAGGGGGGCGGCGCCGGAGGGCACCGGGGGGTGCAGTCCATCATGGGCGCGGTGAATTCCCGGGAGTTTTACCGGGTGAAAGTGGGGATTGGCCGGCCACCGCCAGTCATGTCCCCGGAGGATTTCGTGCTGAGTTCGGTGGCCCGCGCCGACTGGGAAACCCTGGTATCTTTAGTGGACTGCGCGGCCCAGGCCGTGGTCACCCTGATCACCGAGACCCTGCTCGCGGCCCAGAGCCGCTTTCACGGCACCGCCTCGCCTCCCCTGGCAGAAAATTAGGACACGTGTCAGTCAGAGAGGAGGACCGGGGGACGCTGCCGGTCTATGGGGTAACGCCAGGGGACGTGCCCTGGAGCGCTTAAAGGCGCCAGTATCGATAACCACTTCCACGCAGGCCTCTCTCCACCTACTAGCGGGACCGCGCCCTCCGACCTAGCCCCGGGAGAGGGGCTTAAGCCAGCCGCGCCTCCCCCGGAGAGCCTCAGGAGAGGGAGGTACGGCCCCGGGATACTTAGAAAGGAAAGCTATGGTTACGGATTGGGATCGGGAGGATGAGCGGGACCGCCCCAGTTGGCGGGAGATCGACCAACGGCGGGATCGGCCCGGCCGCCAGAAGCCAGCCGCCCCCCGTGTGCCCAAAAAACAGGCGGAGTGGGTGCGGAAACTGGCCCTGCGCCAGGCCGAGGCCCTCTTCCAGGGGAAGCGGGGGCGGCCGGAATACCAGGCGGCCTTAAAAGGACTGGAGACCACCCATGGCACCAAGAAGTTCCCGGCCATTGCCCAAAAATTCCTGGCGGATTACGGCCTACCGCAGGAATGGGGCCCCCTCAATCTGCTCCTGGACTTTCCGGAGGCTGAGGTGGTCCTGGAGGTGTTGACGGCCATGGCCGCCCAGGTGGGGGAGCGGAGCCGGGTGGAACAACAGGGGTTTGGGGGTCGGCTCAAGATTCTGGCCCTGACCAGTGGAGAGGAGGAGGTGCGGCAGCGCGCGGAGGAACTGCTGTCCAACTTATAACAAAATATGTTTTTATATACTGACATATTATTGAAATAATTTTTTATATATGTTAAGAGAACCCTACTATTGTAAGGATGTTTGAATCACAGTAGCACAAGGAGGTGCTATGGGTGAGGGGTCCTCTGGCCTCGCTAGTCTTGCCGGCCTTGTCGGCGATCTTTCCCATCACCCTACTCTGGGCCGCATCCTGACGGCTGACCCGCCGCTCCACGCCCTGCTCTATCGGCTTCCCCGCTTGGCTGCCACCCACTTGCCGGTGCTCATTTCGGGGGAACCCGGCACCGGCAAGGAACTTGTAGCCGAGGCCCTGTGGACCCTCAGTCCCCGGCGCCAACAGCCGTTCCTCCGCCTCAACTGCGCCCTCCTGGGGGGTGACCTGGGCACCAGCGAGCTCTTCGGGCATCTTCAGGGCTCCTTCACCGGGGCGGCCCGCACCCGCTTGGGAAAGTTTCAACAGGCTGACCGGGGCACCCTGTTTCTCGATGAAGTGGGGGATCTGGACCTGGCAGTGCAGCCCCGGTTGCTGCGCGCCGTGGAGCAGGGCGAGGTGGAGTCTATAGGGAGCGACGTCACCACCACGGTGGACGTGCGCCTCATCTGCGCCACCAACCAGGACCTAACCCAGCACCTGGCCGAGGGCCGCTTTCGCCAGGACTTGTATGACCGCCTGGCGGTGCTGATGGTACCCCTGCCGCCGCTCCGGGAGCGGGGGGATGACGTGCTGCTTCTGGCCGAGCATTTTTTGGAACAAGAGGCCCGGCGCTATCAGCGCCCGGTGGTGGGGCTAAGCGCCAAGGCCCGGCGCCGTCTGAGGGATTATCTCTGGCCCGGCAATGTCCGTGAGCTCCGCAACGTCATCACCCGGGCAGTGCTGTTCAGCAATGGGCATCTCATCCAGGTTTCCGACCTGGTGTTTGCCCCCGGGCCTTGGGGGCGGGACCACCTCCGGCCAGTAGCCTCCCCGGTGATCCTCCCCGCGCGCCCGCCCCAAGAGCACCTGGAAGACTTGCTGTGGGAGGCCGAGGGCAATGTGTCAGCCGTGGCCCGACGGCTGGCGGTCTGCACGCGCACGGTCTACCGCTGGCTCAAGGCCATGAACCTCGATCTGGACCAGATTCGGGCTCACCTGCCCCAAAGCTCGGCTAACCAGGTTGGCTGGAAAAATCAGGGGAGGGCAGGGGACTAATAACAAACTGCGTTCATAAAGGTACTTATCGTAGGGGCTTGATTCATCAAGCCCTGAGGACGCAATAAATTGCGCCCCTACATTTCTTTTGATGAACTTACCTTTTTAATGGCAACTTGGTATAGAGAGTACTAGTTATCCCCTGGCCGGCTTCCCCAATAAAAAAAGCCCCGCCCGAAACCGGGCGGGGCTTTGGTTTGTCTGGGGTTAGAGGACGGCTTTCACCGCGGCCCGGGCCAGCTCGACAATGCTGTCGGGGGCCACCCCGAAGATGAGGATCGTGGCGCACAGGGCGTAGTTCATCACACGGGTGGGCATGGTGAGATTAATGGGCGGCAAGTCCGAGTCCACGAAGTAAGCGGCATAGATCACTTTGAGATAGTAGTAGAGGGACACCGTGCCGTTCACTGCGCCAATCAGGACCAGCCAGAAAAAGCCCTCGTTCATAGCGGAAGTGAAGAGCAGGAGCTTACCGGTGAAGCCGATGGAGGGCGGCACGCCGGCCAGGGCGAAAATCCCCAGAATCAAGCTCAGGGACAGCAAGGGACTGCGACGCCAGAGTCCGGCCAGTTCGGCGATCTTCAAATCCCGGCCGTCCGAGGCCACTTCGGAGAGCACCATGAACACGGTAAAGTTCATGACCAGATAGGCCAGGGCGTAATAGACGACGCTGGTAAAGCCGGCCTCCTGCATGCTGATAACACCGATGAGGATGTAGCCGGCGTGAGCAATGGAAGAATAGGCCAGCATACGCTTGAAGTCTCGCTGGATGATGGCCACCAGGTTTCCCAGGGTCATGGAAGCGATGGAGAGGACCACCAGCGCTATGGTGAAGCTATAGCCGTAGCCGGCGCCCAGGGCCGCCAACCTGAGTATCAGGGCCGCGGCTGCAGCCTTGGAGGCGGTGGCGATGAAGGTGACGACCTGGTTGGCGCCACCCTGGTAGACATCCGGGGCCCAGAAGTGGAAGGGGAACACGGATAACTTAAAGAAAAAGCCGGCCAGGGCCAGGATAAGCCCCACAATACCGATGGGACTCTGGAGAAGTTGGGGCATTTTTTGAACGATGTCAACTAAATAGGTGGAGTGGGTGGCCCCAAAGATATAGCTTAAGCCGAAAAGCATGAAACCGGAAGACACGGCGCCGATGAAGAGGTACTTGATGCCCGCTTCCACGTCGATGCCGTCCCCCTTGCGCAACGGCACGAGGATATAAAGGGAATAGGAGGACAGTTCCAGGGAAACGTAAATGGTGAGGAGCTCCACGGAACTGACCAGCATCATCATGCCCAGGGTGCAAGTGGTGAGGAAGAGATAGAACTCGGCGTGAAAACGCTCCTCAATTTGCGCCAGATTCCGTGAGATCATCAGGACCAGGAAAAGGCCCAGGGCCAGGGCGGCCTTGAAAATCTGGCTGAAAAGATCCACCCGGTAGGCCTTGAAAAACAGATCCCCTTGCTGGAAGAGGCACAACAGCGTTACCACGAAGCCCAGGCCCGCCAGGACGGTGACGACTGCGTAATCCCGCTGCACCTGGGGGCGGCGTTGCAGGCTGAAGAGGAAGATGACGAAGGCCAGGCCCAGATAGTAGAGTTCCGGTCCAAAGAGCAACATGGTCATTCTCACATTCCCTGGATGAAGGGTACGATGGAAGTTTTAATCAAGCCCACCATGACCTGGGGGAAGAGCCCGAAGAAGATCATGAAGCCGATGAGAATCATGCGGGGCAGCCCCAAGAATGGGCTCACGTCCTCAAAGTGGGTGAACTTGGGATTGGGTTCATTGAAGAAGCTGTTCTGCACCACCCGCAGGGCAAAGAGGGCGCCGATGACCAGGGAGGCGATGGCGAAGAGACCCCGGATCGGGAAAACCTTGACCGCAGAAACCAGAACCAAGAGTTCCGCCCAGAAGCTGGCCATGCCGGGGACGCCGGCGCCGCACAGGGCCGCGGTTATAAAGAAGGCCGAGGCCACGGGCATGATCTTGGAGAAACCGCCCATCTCGAGGATGTTCCGGGTGTGGGTGCGGTCGTAAATATAGCCCACCGCGGAGAAGAAGAGGGCGGTCATAATGCCGTGGGCGAACATCTGGAAAACCGCGCCGTTCAAGCCGTCAATGGTGCCGGTGGCCAGCCCCAGGCCCACAATGCCCATGTGGGACACCGAGGAGTAACCGATGACGTACTTCAAGTCAGTCTGGGCCAGGCCTACAAAAACGCCGTAAACTATGCCCACCGTGGCGAGCAAGCCCATGAATTGCGCCCAGTATTGAAAGCCCTGGGGGCAGAGGTACATAGCCACCCGGAGGATGGCAAAGGCCCCCAGCTTCATGAGCACCCCGGCGTGGAGCATGGACACGGCGGTGGGTGCGGCCACGTGGCCGACAGGAGACCATGTGTGGAACGGCCAAACACCGGCGAGAACTCCGAAGCCCAATAACATGAAGACAAAGGCGATTTTTTGTATCCAGGGAGCGAAGGCCACCCCATGCAGCAGGACCATGTTAAAGGTGAACAGCCCAGAGCTGGAATAGAGCATCAGGATGCCGGGGATGATGAGGCCGCTACCCGCCATGAGGTAGAGAGTCAGCTTCATGGCGGCGTAGATCTTCCGGGTGGAGCCCCAGATGAGGATGAGAATGTACATGGGGACCACGGCGATCTCATAAAACAGGAAGAAAAAGAACATGTCGTAGGACATGAAGACGCCGAAAACCCCGGTCACCAGGGCGAGCTGGAAGATGAAGTACTCCCGCGTCCGCTCCTTAAGCTCCCACATGGTGAGCACCCCGGTAAAGATAACAATACCGGTCAGGAGAAGGAGCGGGGCGTTCATGCCTTCCACACCCACGAAGTAGGTGATGCCGAAGGATTTTACCCATTCAACCTTCTCGACGAATTGCAGACCCCCCAGCTTCCGGTCGTAGGCTACGAAGGTGAAGATGGACAGGCCGAAGCTGACTCCCGCGGAGACCAGGGACACCATGCGGATAAGGAACGCATGCTTCTCCTTGAGAAACAACAGGATGATGAGGCCCACCACCGGGGACAGCAACATGCAGGTAAGAACCGGGAACGATGCCAAGTGCTCGGTCATTTTAGAGACCTATCAAAAGATAAATTCCAAGGCCCGCCAGGACCAGGACCATGAAAAGCAGGTTGTACTGGAGGAACGCGGTTTGGAGGAAAGACAGGATTCGGCCGCTCCCTTGGCAGGAGTAGGCCACCGCATCCACGCCGCCGTCCACCACCCGCCGGTCGTTATAAGTGAACACCCTGGAGAACAAACCGTAGATGAAAGAGTTTAGGAACCAGCGCCAGAAGTGGTCCATATACCATTTCTGGATAAAAAAGGTTTCGATGGCCGGGACTTTTCTAATGAAACCTTGCCAGGCGGCGGTCTTGGCGCCCCAGTCCAGCCAGGCCAGGCCGATGCCCACCAGGGCGGCGCCCACGGCCAGGACCAGGAGGAGATAGTTCATTTCATGGGGATGGTGCTCGCCCAGGAGGTAACCCTCCAGGGGGCCCATCATGAAACCCAGCACCAGGGTGAAGCCGGCCAGGATGAGGAGGGGCAAGGCCATGACCCAGGGAACCCCGTGGTGCTCCTCGTCGGCGTGGCCGTGCCCGTGGCCGGCGGGCTCCTCCCGTTTATATTCTTCCCAGGCTTTATGGTCGTCAGGCCGGGGAAAGAGCATCACGAATATCACCCGGAAGGTGTAATAAGCGGTGAGGAAGGCGCCGAAAAGCCCCAGTCCCACCCACATCTTGTTGGGCAAGCCCCACAACACGCCCATGATGGCTTCCTTGCTGAAAAAGCCGGAGAAGGGGAAGATGCCGGCCAGGGCCAGGGACCCGATGGTCATGGTGACCATGGGAATCCTTAAATGGCGGCCCCCTTCCTTGCCCATAACGAAGAAGTCATTGGTGCCGAAATGGTGGATGAAAACGCCGGCGCACAAGAAGAGCAGGGCCTTGAAAGCCGCGTGGGTGGTCAGGTGGTAGTAGCCGGCGAACATGGTGCCGCCGGCCAAACCGGCGGCGGCCAGGCCCATGGCCATGAAACCTAATTGACTAATGGTGGAGTAGGCCCAGACCTGCTTGATGTCCCGGGCCACCATGGCGATGGTGGAGGACAGGATCAGAGTGATGGCGGCGAGGATCAGGATGACGGTCATGGCCATGGTGGACGCCGCAAAGAAGGGGAAGAGGCGGGTCATGAGATACACGCCCGCGGCCACCATGGTGGCGGAGTGGAGCAAAGCCGACACCGGGGTGGGACCCTCCATGGCATCCGGCAGCCACACGTGAATGGGGAACTGGGCGCTCTTGCCGGCGATGCCGCAGAAGATCAGGAGCGCCGAGGTGGTGAGGAGCCAGTCGGGCATGGTCTTCTTAGCGGCGGCGATATTGACGGCGTTGATGTCCAGGGTGCCGAAATAGATGACCAGGAAGGCCAGGCCCATAAAAAAGCCGATATCCCCGAACCGGGTGACCACGAAGGCCTTTTTTCCGGCTTCGGAGGCGGAGAACTTCTCGTACCAGAAGCCGATGAGGAAGTACGAGGACAGGCCCACCAGCTCCCAGGAGATAAACACCTGAAGCAGGCCATTGGCCGTCACCAAGCTCAGCATGGACATGGCGAAGAGCGACAGGTCAGCATAATAACGGGCGAACCCCGGGTCTCCCTCCATATAGCCGATGGAGTAGACCTGGATCAGCCAACTGATGGAGGCCACGATGGCCAGCATCAGGAGGCTTACGGGGTCCAGGAGAAACCCAAAGGGCACCTTGAAGCCCTCCGAGGACACCAACCACTCTACTTGCTGAATGAGGGGGTTGGCCAGGGAGACATCCCGTATGGTAATAAAAAGATACCAGGCCAGAATCAAGGGGATGGTGGAGCAGGTTAACGAGATGGCCAGGGAGAGCTTGGGCTTCCGCCAAGTGAAAATCATGATGATGGCAAAGGCCAATAATGGCAAGGTAACGATGGCGGTACAGATATAGAACGTCAAGTCGACCGAGCCCATATTTAACCCCTAAGCTCCGTGGCTTGTTCCACGTTGATGGACCTGAGCTTCCGGTACACCGCCATGATGATGCTGAGCGCAATGGCGGCTTCGGCGGCGGCCACGGCCATGATAAACAGGGTGATGATCTGGCCCACCGCCGGGTGAGGCGCCAGGAAGCGATTAAAGGCCATGAAGTTGATGGCAGCGGCGTTGAGGATGAGCTCCACGGAGATGAGCACGGCGATGAGATTGCGCCGGGCCAGCACCCCATACAGGCCGATGGCGAAGAGCACCAGGGCCAGGTAAAGGTAGGTTTCCAACTGGTTAAAAATCAGCATTGGTGACCTCGAACTCAGGAGCCCCGGTCGCCCCGGGCGGTGACGATGGCGCCCAGCATGGCGACGAGCAAGAGGAGCGAGATGACCTCAAAGATGAGGGCGTAGTTGGTTAATAAATAATGTCCGATGGTGGTGATGGACCAGTCCTTGCTGCGCTCGACGGCCGGCACCCACTTGGTCTGGCGGGTAAGGAGCGCCAGGAAGGCTAAAACGGCGCCGGCCCCGACTATGGCTCCCAAGCTTTTCAGGATGGAGCGGGGCGGCCCCGGCAGGTAAAGGGGCTGGGACAGCATGATGGCAAAGCAGATGGCGATGCAAATAGCCCCCACGTAAATCAGGATCTCCATCAGGGCCACGAAGGGGCTGTTGAGATAGAGGAAGAGTCCGGCCACCCCGATGAGGGAGAGAGCCAGCCCCAGGACGTTGTGGAAAATGTTGCGGGCGCCCACGGCGATGAGAGCCCCCAAGACGGTGATGCCCATCACCATCAGGAAGGCGCCGGTAGCCAGGCCCTGGGCCGAAAAGAAGCTGACGTTCATTCCTTCACCTCCCCTTCGGGTTCGGCCTCCGCCTCGGTCTCCGCCGGAGGCTCCGGAATGGGAGTCACCCGCACCCCTGCCATGCGCTGCTGGTGCTGCAACCGGGTCAACACGTCGATGACCGAGTCCTCCCGGGTATAGCCCGCCATCCGGTATTCGTTGGACCATTTAAGGGCCGCGGTGGGGCAGGATTCGAGGCACAGGCCGCAGAGGCTGCAGTACTGGTACTCGATGACGTACTGCCAGGGCACCTTTTTCTTTTTGTCCAGCTTCAGGCCCTTTACCGTGATGAGCTGGGAGGGGCAGATGCGGGAGCACATTTCACAAGCGATGCAGGTGTGGGTGCCGGACTCGGGATCCAGGACCAGCTCAATGGGACCCCGGTAGCGCGGGGTCATGGTGATCTGTTCCCGGGGGTACTGGACGGTGACGATGGGCCTGACAAAGTAGCGGATGGTCACCGCCATGCCAGCTAAGAGGCTCCAGAAACCCACCAGAATCTCTTTGAAGTAACTAACCATTGTCTCTCAACCTTTATGCCGTCGCGAGCTTCCCGACTTACATCAGCTTCATGATGAACGCGGTAATGATCAGGTTGGCAAAGGCCAGGGGAATAAGGATCTTCCAGGCGAAGGTGATAAGCTGGTCGAAGCGCACCCGAGGGAAGGTCCACCGGAACCACATGAGCAAAAATATGATGAAATAAACCTTAATGAGGAACCAGGCGATACCCGGCAGGAAAGGTCCCCGCCAACCCCCCAGAAAGAAAACGGTGGCAATGGCCGCGGCAATGAACATGTTGGTGTACTCCGCCAGGAAAAACAAGGCGAAGCGCATGCCGGTATATTCGGTGTGGAACCCGGCCACCAGCTCCGATTCCGCTTCGGGAAGGTCGAAGGGGGCCCGGTTGGTCTCCGCGGTGGCGCAGGTAATATACAGGATAAAGGCCACAGGCTGGATCACGATGAACCAGTAGTTACTCTGGGCGTTGACAATGTCTACCAGGCTGAGGGAACCCACCATGAGAATGACGCTCATCAGGGTGATGAGCAACGGTATCTCGTAGGCCACGTTCTGGGCCACGGTGCGGATGGCCCCCAGGACGGAGTATTTGTTGTTGGAGGACCACCCCGCCATAAGAATGGCCAGAACCGTTATGGAAGCGAAGGCCAGGATCAGGAGCACCCCCACATTCATGTCCCGGATGATGAGGGTCTGGGAGAAGGGGATCACCAGGAAGGAGACGAGCACCGGCAGGAAGATGATGATGGGGGCCAATAGATAGACCGGCCGGTCCACATCTCTTGGAGTGATAAGTTCTTTCCCCATGAGCTTCAAAGCATCGGCGATGGTCTGGATGGAGCCATGCCAGCCCACTTCCATGGGGCCGGGCCTGAGCTGTATGTGGGCCGAGACCTTGCGTTCCATCCAAATAAGGAATAAGGCGTTTACCGCCACCAGGGTGACGACGCCGATGACCCCGGCAATCATGCCTAACACGTTCACTCCCGCAGTTTGCGCCATAGCTTCCATAATTCGCGCTCGTTCCTGTTACCGATCGACTTCCGGCACTACCACGTCGATGGAGCCCAGGATGGCCACAAAATCCGCCACCAGGGTGTCCACCGAAATTTCCGGGAGAATGCTGAGATTCCCGAAGGAAGGCACCCTAAGCTTGATGCGGTAGGGCTTGGGGTCGCCGGCGCTAACGATGTAGCAACCGAACTCGCCCCGGGCCGCCTCCACCGCGGTGTAGACCTCGCCGGCGGCGGGTTTGATGCGCTTGGGGACCTTCTCCGCCATGATGGGTCCGTTGGGGATCTTGTCCAGGGCCTGTTCAATGATGCGCATGCTCTGCTCCATCTCCTTCATCCTTACCAGGTAGCGATCCATGATGTCCCCCCCCTCACCGATGGGAATCTCGAAGTCGAAGAGGGGATAAACGGAGTAAGGCTCGCTCCGCCGGATGTCGTAAGGGATACCGCTGCCCCGCACCATGGGGCCGGTGAGGCCGTATTTGACGCATTGGTCCTGGGTGATAAAGCCCACATTCCGGGTCCGGTTGATGAAGATGACGTTTTTGGTCACCAGGTTGTCGTAATCCGCCCAGCGGCTGCGCAGGCGTTTGATGAACTTGCGGCAGCCATCGGCGAAATCGTCATCGATATCCAACGGCACCCCGCCGAAGCGATAAAAGCAGTAGGTGAGGCGGGAGCCGGTGAGGTAGTCCAGGAGATCCAGAGCGTTCTCCCGGTCGTCGAAGCAGTAGAGGAAGGGGGTGAAGGCGCCCAGGTCCAGGAGATAGGCGCCCACCCACAGGAGGTGGCTGGTGATACGGTTCAACTCCGAGGTGATGACCCGGATGAACTCGCCCCGCTCCGGCACCGTGAGCCCGATGAGCTTTTCCACCGCCATGCAGTAGCCCTGATTGTAGGCCAGGGCGTGGAGGTAGTCCACCCGGGCCATGTTGGGCAGGTACTGCGGGTAGGTGCGGTTCTCCGCCATGTGCTCGTGGCCCCGGTGGCCGTAGCCGATATCCGGGTCCGCCTTGGTGATGAACTCGCCCTCCATTTCGAGCTCCACCCGGAGCACCCCGTGAGTACTGGGGTGCTGGGGGCCCAGGTTGAGGACGTAGGTTTTTTCTTCCAATCCACGCTCAAGCATCGGCCTGGCTCGCTTCAAATTTTTTCAGTAAGGGGTGGAAATCGGCCTCGAAGGGCAACAGAATCCGTCGCAGATCGGGATGCCCGGCAAAGCGGATGCCGAAAAGGTCATAGGCCTCCCGCTCGTACCAGTTGGCCCCGGGGTATATATGGCTGATGGTGGGGGCCTCCTGGTCCAGAGGGACCTTGACCTGCACTGCGGTGCGGCACAACTCCTGGAAGTTGGCGAAGTGATACACCAGGGTGAAGTGCTCGGGGTAGTGCAGCCCGGTAAGGGACTCCAGGTAGCAACCCAGGGACAACATGGCCTGGGCCACCTCCGGCATCTGCTCCGGAGCCGCGGTCACTTCCAAATGGCAGCCTGTCTTGGCGTAGTCGCCGGGGGCCACCTGTTCCAGATTCAACGGCGCCAGGGCTTTCTGAATATTATCCTGTAACATCTCTGAACTTCCTCAAGCGTCCCCGCTTGGTGATCTTCTCTTCCAGGACGAGGATGCCCTCGATGAGCCCCTCGGGGCGGGGAGGACAGCCCGGCACGTAGACGTCCACCGGGATGATGAGGTCGGCCCCGGGGATGATGGCGTATTGGTCGGGATAGTAAAAGGGCCCGCCGGAAATGGCGCAGTTGCCCATGGCGATAACCCATTTGGGGGCCGGCATCTGTTCCCACAGGCGGACCACCGCAGGGCCCATTTTCTTGGAGATGGTGCCGGCCACGATCAAAAGATCGCACTGCCGGGGTGAGGGCCGGAAGACCCCGGCGCCAAAACGGTCCAAGTCGAACCTGGCGGCCCCGGCGGCCATCATCTCAATGGCGCAGCAGGCCAGACCGAAAGTCAGGGGCCACAGCGAGTTGGCCCGGGCCAGGTTCAGGGCCTCCTCCAGGAGGCCGATGTGAATTAGAGGCGCTCCGGTTTTCGTTTCCAAGTGAAAACCCCCCTGCACCAGGCGTACACGATCACTAATGAAAGAATGCCGATAAACATGGTGATTTCAATGAAGTCCCGCCACACATACCCTTTGCCATAGGCCAACAGAACCGGGAAGAGAAAGAGCACGTCCACATCAAAGGCCAGAAATAAGAGGGCGAAGAGGTAGTAGATGACGGCCACCTGGATCCAGGCGCCCCCGATAATGGGCATACCGCATTCGTATATTTCGTCCCGGGCGGCGCCGAAACTGCGGGGCGCGATGAAGTAGGCGATGATAAGCGGCCCCAGCGCAAAGAAGACCGCGACCACCAGAAACACCAGGACGTAGGTAAAATCGGTCAAGGCCTCAGGGATTTCCAAGGTGGGCTCCTTGTGCTTTTTGGTACAAAACCTCAGGGATTTATACCCTACCGATAAAAGGGGAGTCAAGCATTTTTTCCCAGCCCGAGAAAATTCTCCTTGCCGGGTGGAAGGGGTTGGGGTATGGAGGAGGGGAAGGACAGGTAAGCAAGAATTTTTTTCTATGAACCATTGATAATAGTGGCGGAGTATTTTAAAGGGGGGCGGGGTCTCCCCGCCCTGGGGAATACTTGGGGTTGCCGAATCTTACCAGGGAGGGATGGACTTTATCCTTGAGGTGGGATTGAGGTTATTTATGGCCCAGTGGGAAGATCTGCGCATGCCGGAATTTGAAGCGTGGTGTCAAGAACACCACACCATCATCCTGCCGGTGGGGTCCCTGGAGGAGCACGGCCCCCATCTGCCCCTGGGCACTGACACCTTCCATGCCATCGAAGTAGCCCGGCGGGCCGCCAAGCTGCGCCCCGTTCTGGTGGCCCCGCCCGTGTTCTATGGCCTGTGTCGTTCCACCCGGGAGCATCCCGGTACGGTGTCCATCTCGGGAGACACCCTTAGGGCCCTGGTGACGGAGCTGGGGCGGGAATTTTACCGCCACGGCCTCCGAAACTTGGTGATTATGAGCGGCCACGCCGGGGGCACCCACATGGCCGCCCTGGTGGAGGCCGGGGAGACCCTGTTGGCCGAACTCTCTGAGATAAAAGTGGCGGTGGTCAATATTCTGGACCTCCTCCGGGAGGTGCTGACGGCCCGGCCTGAGCTGATCAAAACCAAAGGGGACTCCCATGCCGGGGAGATTGAGACCGCCCTGATGCTGGCGGCCTATCCTCACCTGGTAAAGGGTTCGGCCCCGGCGGAGTGGCCCACCTTTCCCAAGTATGTTTTGGTCCGGGACAAGCGCCGCTACTGGCCGGGAGGTGTCTGGGGCGACCCGGCTGCCGCCACCGCCGCCCAGGGCGAAACCATCCTTCAAGCCGAGGCGGAGCGCCTGGCCGAAATTCTTGATTTTTTATCAAAAGGGGGGTAACTTTTTCTTGACATCCATCCCGCCTTAATAGAGTATATTAAGGTTAGATACTCCCCCAACACAGAAAGGCAAAATCACCCCCCATGATTCCAGAAGCCCTTGAAAAGATTGCCGATAACGTATTATCTTTGGATGACTCAGACGTAACCGCCCTTCTTGACCACTACAAAGACCGCATGTCCCAAGACGAACCCACCCGATCATGGGAGCGAGCCGTTATCGCCTATTTTGTGCTCAACGGCATCCGCGTCAAGAACACCATGAAGCAGGGTAAGCTCCAACGCCAGTGCCTGGCCTCGGGCACTAGCCCGCGTCTGCGCCTGATCAAGGCCTGACTAATCAGGGTCCCACTCTCATAGCCTCTTCCCAATGCCTGCCACGGCGTCTTCGCCGGAGGGACAACTTTCCTCTTTTTTCAACGAAATACGTTCCCCAACATTTTTTTTCGCACCCCCGTATCCACATTTAGTTGCCGCGGCCGAAGGCTCTGGGTAGCATCCTCAAGATGGCCAGGATGGGTGCTAAGGCATGAGTATCGGCGTCGTGGCCGAGAGGTTGGGTACCCAGTTTTGAGGCCTGGAAATCTATAAGCGGCGTTTGATTAATGGTCTCATGACGGGGGTTCACCCCCGGGAGCGGGAGGGCGGGGAACGGCGGCGGACCCGCTTTTTCAAGAAGAGCCGCACCGGCGCCTTGGGGATGTCCAACCCCCGACGCAACTCCTTTACCAGGTAGCGCCGGTAGGAGTCCGGCACCCCTTCCGGGCGGTTCACGAAGGCCACAAAGGTGGGGGGGTGGGTCTCCGGCTGGGTGAGGTAGAAGAACTTTACCGGGCGGTAGCGGTAGAGGGGGGGCCGCACCCGCCGGGTGATTTCCTGGAAAAGCTGGTTGAGCTTCCCGGTCCCCGCCCGGCGGCCGCTCTGCTCATAAATCTCGTCGATGAGGCGAAAGACCCGGGTTACATTGTAGCCCGTCAGAACTGAGAGGGGCACCACCGGAGCGTAGGGCATAAAATGCACCCCCCGTTGCGCGGCCTTGAGAGCCTCCGGGCGGACTTCCCGGGGCACCAGGTCCCACTTGTTCACCCCCACCACGCACCCTTTACCTTCCTCGGCGGTGAGGTTGGCGATGCGCAGGTCCTGGCCGGTGACGCCCTCCTGGGCGTCCAGGAGCAGGAGGGCCACGTCGCAGCGCTCCAGAGCTTTAAAGACCTTCAGGACCATGTACTTTTCCAGGCCCGGGGTTACGTGGCTGGGGCGCCTAAGCCCTGCGGTGTCAATGAGCACGTAGTCCCGCCCCTCATAGACCAGTGGCGTGTCAATGGCATCCCGGGTGGTGCCGGGACGGCCGCTGACAATAAAACGCTCTTCCCCCAGAACCCGGTTGATAAAGGAGGACTTCCCCACGTTGGGCCGCCCCACCACCGCCACCTGAATGCCCGGGGCCTTGGCGGGAATTTCCTCCGGGGGGGGCAGAATTTTCACCAGGTCGTCCAGGAGAGGGTTGAGACCCAGCTTGTGGGCGGCGGAGACGGGATAGAGGGGGGTAAGCCCGAAGCGGTAAAAGTCGCTTAAGAGTTCCTCCCGGCCGGGATGGTCAATTTTATTGACCACCAGAAAGAGAGGCTTGCCCGTGGCCCGGAGATAGTCCACCACCTCGGCGTCTCCAGTTTGGGGGCCCACTTTACCGTCCATGACCAGGAGGATGACGTCAGCGTCGGCTACCGCAACCTCGGCCTGACGTTGGATCAGGCTGCCCAACTCGTCTTCACCCCCGACGATGCCTCCGGTATCTGCCAGGAAAAAAACGTAGTCCCCCCGGATAACCCGGCCGAAGTGACGGTCCCGGGTGACCCCGGGCATGTCCCCCACCAGGGCCTGGGAGGAACGAGTGAGGGTGTTGAACAGGGTGGACTTGCCCACGTTGGCCCGGCCTATGATGGCTACCAGGGATTGCGCGGCCGCGGCGAGAGTGGGCATAGGGACTTAGGAGGAGGGCTTCTTGGCCAGCTCCTTAGGAGGCCAATGGCGTAAGAGCTCCACCGCCTTTTGCAGTATGGGGTCCTGCTTCAGGTCGGCATCGGTGAGGGGCTGGTTCCAGGGCTTATCGGTGATGCCTTCCCCCCGCATATGCCGCGCCAGGGCCTCATCCCGGAGTTTCTCCAGGCTCTTGCCCGGCGGGGGCACAGGTTCTGTGATCAAAATATCCGGGGTGATGCCTTTCTCATTGATGGTCTGGCCGCTGGGGGTGTAATACAGGGCCGTGGTTAGGCGCAGCGCGGAGCCGTCCTCCAAGGGGATGATGGTCTGCACCGAGCCCTTACCAAAGCTTTTGGACCCCACGATAACCGCCCGCTTCTGGTCCTTCAAGGCCCCGGCCACGATCTCCGAGGCGGAGGCGCTTCCCTCGTTGATAATGACGATCATGGGGAATGCCTCTCCGTCGCCGGGCTGGCCGGGCCGGGCGTGGAAGTGCATACGCTGGCGGATTTTCCGCCCCTGGGTTTTGACGATGAGGCCGTGGCTCAAAAATTCATCCGCCACCTTTACGGCCTGCTCCAAGAGCCCCCCTGGATCGTTTCGCAGATCCAAAATGAGACCCTTAATGGGCACCTTGCGCCGGCGCATTTTCGTGAGAAAAGCGTTCAAGTCCCGGTTTGTCTGGTCCTGGAAATTGGCCACCCGAATGTAACCATACCCCCCCTTAATGAGCCGGGCTTTGACGCTGCGGATGGGGATGATGGTCCGGACGATGCTGAAGTCCTTGGGTTGGGTGAAACCCTGGCGGTTGATGGTGAGGGTGACCCGGGAGCCCTTGGGGCCCCGAATCTTCCGCACCGCTTCGGTGAGTTTGATATTTTTTGTGGGAGTGCCGTTGATCTTGACGATCTGGTCCCCGGCCTTGATTCCGGCCCGGTACGCCGGGGTGCCTTCGATGGGCGAAACCACCGTCAAGGTTCTATCCTTTAAGGTAATTTCTATACCGACGCCGCTGAATCGTCCCTTGGTTTCAATTTGGAGTTCCTTGAACTCGTCCGGGGTCATGAAGGAGGAATGGGGGTCCAAGGTGCTCACAGCCCCCTGGATGGCCCCGTAAACCAGGTCTTTGCTGGTCTTTTTCTGGACGTAATTCTGTTCAATGAGGTCCATGGCCTGGGCAAAGACCTTCAGTTGGGCATCCGTGGCCGGAATAGTAGAAGTGTCTGGGGCTGGCACGGCCGGTATGGACCGCTGGATTTCGTCAGCCGAGGTGGCTGTAATCAGCGATGGTGTGGCGGACAGGCCCCAGAAAAACAGGCCGACGAGTGCGACCGCTACCGTAAACCAGAGGCCCCGGCGTGGTCCCAACTTTCCCCAACTGGTTAGGCGAAGATATCTGGACATTTTTCGCTATACCCACTGCTTAACAGGCGCTAGCCTGCGGTTATGGTTGAAACCTCTCAATGGTGGGGCCATCTTGCCCTGACGCCGGTTTGGCCCCTTTTCCCGAGCCAGGAGGTAATTTTCATACCAGATCGTCTCACGATGAGGCGGCCTTTTTCGCCAGCGAAGAAGGTTTGCCACTCTTCAGAACCTCCACCGCCTGGCGCACCCAGGGGTCGTTCTCCGGCTTTGGGGTGGGGGAGGTTATTTGTTTGCCCGGAGGGGGCTTTTTCCCCTCTATATCCGGTTTGAGGCCTGAGCCCGTAATTTTCCGGCCACCAGGAGTGTAGCAATAGGCCACGGTCATCACCAGTGCGGAGCCGTCTTGTAAAGGCATCACCTTAGTCAGACCGCAGAGACCGAAAGTTTTTTCACCCAAAAGTAGGCCCTGGGAGTGGTGCCGCAAAGCCCCAGCCAGGATTTCAGCACCTCGGGCCGTGCCCTTATCCATCAGGATCACCGTGGGCAGGGGTTTAGTGACTATTTTGTCCCTCTTAGAACCGCGGTGGAACTCCTCAGGGGCGATCTGGCGGCCCCGGGTGGACACCACTACCCCATCCCCCAAAAACAGGGAGGCGGTATGCACCGCCTGCTCCAGGTTGCCCCGGGCGTTGTTGCGCAGGTCCAGGATCAAGCCTTTCACCGGGGGGGTGCGTCTGCCTAAGCGGCCCAAAGTTTGGCCCAGTTTTTTGGGAAGCTCGTCGCTGAAGTAAGGCAGGCGCACGTAGGCATAGCCGCCTTTCAGCATCTTGAAGGTAACCTGGGGGGGGCTCAGGGGCTCCAGGGTGAGGCTCAGGTCCAGGGGTTTGATCAGACCGTTGCGCAGCACCTGCACTTTCATGGTCTTGCCGGGCGAGCCCTGGAAGCGGCGCACTCCCTCCTGAGTAGTAATGTTGCGGATGAGCTTGCCGTTAATCTTGAGAATGTGGTCCCCAGGTTTGAGTCCCGTCCGGTCGGCGGCCCCCCCGTCCAGGACCGACACCACGGTAAGCAAATGGTCCTTGAAGACCAGCTCCATCCCGGCCTCCGCCATGGGCCCCTGGGAGCCTTTCCGGTACTCAACGAATTCTCTGGCGGTGAGGAAGGAAGAGTCTGGGTCCAGGGAGTTCATCATCCCTCGGAGGGCTCCCTGCAGCATATCCCCTTCTTTTTTAGGGGAGACAAATTTTTGGGTAATTTCGTAGAAGGCCTCGGTGAGCAGACGCAAAGCCTCATAATTCGAAGTAGTCGAGGCTGCCTGGAGAAACGTTGCCGGGCAGACCACCAGACTCAGGATTAGGATGATTCCCAGCCCGAGTCGCCTCCAAGTGTTGTACCGAAATAGCCTCAAATCCTTAGCGCTCCATGCTTTTACAAAATTTGACTATATTAGGCCCCGAGGCGTTAATGCCCTTTCCTCCGGGTCATGACCAACTGTGCTGCTTCTGTGATATGTTCGGGCGTCAGGCCAAAATGCTTGAGAAGGTCGTCGGGTTTGCCCGACAAGCCAAAGGTGTCCCGAAGGCCCACCCGCTGCAAGGGCACCGGGTAGTGCTCCGAGAGCACCTCACTCACCGCAGTCCCCAGGCCGCCGGTGCTCAGGTGCTCTTCAGCGGTCACCAGACAGCCGGTGTGCCGGGCCGAGTCCACCACCAGTTCCCAGTCCAGGGGCTTGAGGCAGGAGAGGTTGAGGACCCGGGCTGAAATCCCCTGTTTGGCCAGGAGCTCAGCGGCAGTGAGGCAATGGTGCACCATAAGGCCCACGCCCGCCAGGGTGACATCGTCCCCCTCCCTAAGGAGGTGGCCCTGCCCCAATTCAAAGGTATAGCTGTCGTCGTGAATCACCGGAAAGGGGATGCGGGAGGTGCGGATATATACCGGGCCCTGGTAAGTCACCGCCCACCGCATCATGGCCCGGGTTTCGGGCCCGTCCGCCGGCATTAGGACCGCCATGTTGGGGAGGATACGCATGAGGGCCACATCCTCAATGGCCTGGTGCGAGCCCCCGTCCTCTCCCACAGTGATTCCGCCGTGGCTGGCGACGATCTTCACGTTCAGGTTGCCGTAGGCGATAGTTTGACGGATCTGTTCCCAGGCGCGGCCGGTGGCGAAGATGGCGAAGGTGCTGGCAAAGGGAATTTTCCCCCCCAGGGCCAGCCCGGCGGCGGTGCCCATCATGTCCTGTTCCGCAATGCCGACGTTGAAAAAGCGATCTTGAAAGACCTTGGCAAAGCGGGCCGTCTGGGTGGAGCCGGAGAGGTCCGCGTCCAGGACCACAATCTCCGGGTGCTCCTCGCCCAACTGCGCCAGGACCTTGCCGTATTCGACCCTGGTGCTTTCTTTGGCTGGAAAATTAACGGTTTCAGGAAGAGCGCCCACGACATCAAACCTCACGCTATTTTCAGTTCTTCCAAAGCCTGCTGGTATTCCTCGGTGGTGGGAGTCACGCCGTGGAACTTGACCTGGTCTTCAAAAATGGACACCCCTTTGCCCTTGGTGGTATGGGCGATGATCATGCTGGGCTGGTCCGTGACGGCCTCACAGGCCTTCAGGGTGGCCATAATTTCCGGGATGGCGTGCCCGTCCACCGGAACCGTGTGCCAGCCGAAGGCCTCCCACTTGGCGGCCAGGGGCTCGATGCTCATGACCTCCTTGGTGTGGCCGTCGATCTGGAGGCGATTGCGGTCCAGAATGGCAGTCAGGTTGCCCAGGCCAAAGTGCGCCGCGGTCATGGCTGCTTCCCATATCTGCCCCTCCTGGATCTCACCATCCCCCAGGAGGGTGTAGACCCTTTGGCGGCTGTTATTCAGCTGCATGGCCAGGGCAACGCCGTTGGCCACTGACAGGCCCTGCCCCAGGGAGCCGGTGGGCACCTCCACCCCGGGGGTGCACTTGGAGTCGGGGTGACCCTGGAGGCTACTCCCGAACTGCCGCAGAGTGAAGAGCTCTTCCCGGGGAAAGAACCCCAGGCGTGACAGTACCGCATAGAGCACCGGGGCGGCATGGCCCTTGGAGAGGACGAAAAAATCCCGGTCCGGATAGCAGGCGTTGCCGGGGTCCAGGTGCATGTGGCCGAAAAACAAGGCCACCACCAGATCGGTGGCGGACAGGGACCCCCCCACATGGCCGGAGCCGGCCCGATAGAGCATCTCCACGATGTCCAGGCGCACTTGCCGGGCGATTTCCTGGAGCTGGTTGGGATCGGTGATGGGGTACATTGCTCTAGTTTATAAAAAAGCTGTCACTGGCTGGCTTATAGTCCAACTTGATATTTTAAACAGTATAACCATTTAATCAACAGATTTTCAATCATCCCCGAAAATTCACACGATCCAGCCTGGAAAAGCAGAAATATTGGGAGGCAAACGGGGGCCGGGGGCAGGCCGGCTAAAGAGAGGAATGGGGCCAAGGTCTTATCTTCAGATGACACTATGATTATATCGGTTCTTCCCTGAGAGTCCGATACTCCTGAGGCCATGAAAATCCTCTTTCTCCGCCCCCGCCAGCTCTCCCGGGGAGGAGGGGGATGAAAGGAAAATTTCTTCAGCCATGACACTAAATTTTTTTAAGAATCCCGCCCCTGTTCAAAAGAGGCTGGGCACAGGCTTTTCGCCTCCGCCGTATAAGCCATGGCAGATCAGGAGTTCGCTGAGTCTTCATTCGTGAAGGATAGTGAATTGGAAGGGGAAACCGGATTTATCTTGTATTTGATAACGGCAGGTGGGTATATAATAATTTGACCATAGAAACCCTGAAATCAGGGATGGGAACTGAAAAGAGACTTTGCTATGAATTTAACCCGAGAAGAAGTGCTCCATGTGGCGAAGCTGGGCCGCCTCAGCCTCGACCCGGCGGAGGTGGACCTCTTCACCCGCCAGCTGAATGATATCCTGGCCTACGTGGCGCAATTGCAGAAAGTGGACACCGAAGGCGTCCCTCCCACGGCCCACGCGGTGCAGGTTGTTAACGTCTTCCGGGATGACGAAGTGGCGGCAAGCCTTTCCCGGGACGAAAGTCTGGCCAACGCCCCGGCCCGGGAAGAGGGGGCCTTCGTGGTCCCCCGGGTCATCTGAGGCGGGAGAGATGACTTCAGACCTGTGCCGCCTGAACCTGAGTGAGCTCTCCCCGCTCCTGGCTCGGGGGGAGGTTTCTCCGGTGGAAGCAACCCAGGCGTTTTTGGACCGCATCGCCGCCAAGGACCCGGAGCTCAACACGTTCATCACCGTGGACGAGGACGGCGCTCTGGCTCAGGCCCGGGAAGCGGAGGCCAGGATCGCTCGGGGCGAAGCCGGCCCCTTGACGGGTGTGCCCCTGGCCTTGAAAGATATTTTGGCTACGAAGGGTTTGCGCACCACGTGCGGGTCCCGCATCCTGGAGAATTATCTGCCTCCCTTCGACGCCACCGTCACCGCTCGCTTGCGGGAGGCCGGCGCGGTTTTTTTGGGGAAAACCAACATGGACGAGTTCGCCATGGGCTCCTCCACGGAGAACTCGGCCTACGGCATCACTCACAACCCCTGGCGGCGGGACTGCATCCCCGGGGGCTCCAGCGGCGGCTCCGCCGCCGCGGTGGCCGCGGATCTGTGCACGGCCTCGGTGGCTTCCGACACCGGCGGCTCCATTCGCCAGCCCGCCTCCCATTGCGGCGTGGTGGGCTTGAAACCCACCTACGGGCGGGTATCCCGCTATGGATTGGTGGCCTACGGCTCGTCCCTGGACCAGATCGGCCCGGTGACCAAGGTGGTGCGGGATGCGGCCCTCCTTCTGAACGTCATCGCCGGCCACGACCCTCGGGACTCCACCGCCGTGCCGGCCCCCGTGCCGGACTACCTGGAGAACCTGGGGCAGGACATCAAGGGACTCAGGATAGGGTTCCCCCGGGAATATTTCGGGGAGGGTCTGGACCCGGAGGTGGCGGCCGCGGTGCGGGGCGCGCTCCAAACCCTGGAGAGTCTGGGCGCGGAATTGGTGGAGGTGAGCCTCCCCCATACCGAGTACGCCGTGGCCACGTATTACATTATCGCCATGGCCGAGGCTTCCTCGAATCTGGCCCGCTATGACGGGGTGAAATACGGCTTTAGGGCCCCGGGGGGGAATCTCCTGGAAATGTACGCCAACACCCGCACCCAGGGCTTCGGGGCCGAAGTGCGACGCCGTATTATGGTAGGCACCTATACCCTGTCCGCCGGCTATTACGAGGCCTACTACCGCAAGGCCTCCCAGGTGCGCACCCTGATGCGGCGGGACTTCGAGGCGGCGTTTGCCTCGTGTGCCGTTCTAGCCGCGCCGGTGGCTCCCACCCCGGCCTTTCGGATCGGGGAAAAGGTGGACGACCCCCTGACCATGTACCTTACTGATATTTTTACGAATCCCGCCAACCTGGCGGGGATTCCTGGGATTTCGGTGCCCTGCGGCACGAGCACTCAGGGGCTGCCCATCGGGCTCCAGCTTTTAGGGCCGCCCTTGGGGGAGACGGTGGTGCTCCAGGTGGCCCATGCCTTTGAGACGGCCACCGACTTTCATTTGCAAAAGCCGCAGATTTAACCAGGTTCTCATCCAGCGACGGGGATTTATGGATGGCTGTCAATCCTGTGGAATGCTGTGGTTGTCAACAACCCCGGAAAATATTCGAAAAGATTGTTAACATGCCGCTCACCAGGGCTCATAGACGCCAAGTTCGGTCGCCTTTATCAAGGTTGACGCACTCTCGTATATCGGGGAGTTTTCAACTTACCAGGGGGGGGATCGAAAAACCATGAAGACAAGTTTTAAAAGATTCTTCCGACCTGTGGTGGTTGTGGGGGTTTTGGCCCTGGTCGGGGTGGCGATGGCGGAGGAGCCCAAAGGGGTGCTCACCCTCAAAAAAGCCATCAACGTGGCTTTGGAGCAAAACCCTTCAGTGGCGGAGTTCAAAGAGCTCATGAACGCCGCCAGAGAACAGATCGGAGTCAGCCGAGGGGCCCTGTTGCCTCAAGCCAATTTTTCCGGCACGCTGTTTTATGGCAATGCCTTCTCCACCAGGGCCACGGGAACGGCTGCCGTCGCAGTCCCGGGCGGCGCCGGTTCTCCAATAAGCATTCCTATTACTCCTGAAAAGGAAAGCACCACCTTCGAGGTTTACCGGTTTTCCTTTAACCAGTTGGTTTATGACTTCGGAAAGACTCCCAGCCAGGTGGCTGGTTCCAAGGCTAGTTTTAAGCAAGCCGGGGAAGACTACGCCAATACCCGGCAGCTGGTGGTGCTGAACGCCCGCACCGGCTATTTCGCCTACCTGGCCTCCCGGCGCGCCATCAAGGTGGCCGAGGAAAACGTGCGCCAGAACCAGGAGCTCCTCAAGCAGGCCCAAGGCTTCTATAAAGTGGGTCTCAGGGCCAAAATTGACGTGACCACCGCCGAATCCAATCTCGCCAATGCCAGGACCGAGCTAATCCGAGCCCAAAATCTGGCGGTGATCTCCCGGGTGGATCTCCGGACCGCTCTGGGTCTGAAGTCCTGGCCGTATAAGGACGTGGAAGACATCCTGGAAGTGACCCCAAAAAAATTATCCTTAGAAGAACTTAAGAGCAAGGCCCTCAAGCAGCGGCCGGAAATCAGGAAAAGTCTCTTCCAGCAGGAGGGGGATAAGGCCAACATTAAAGGTGCCCGGGCGAGTTTTTTCCCTTCCTTCCAGACCTTTGCAGCCTGGGGCCCACAGGGGGACCGCCACGAGCTTGAGGATGAATGGTGGGTAGGGGCAGGGGTAAACGTACCCATATTTGAAGGCTTGAGTCGGTATCACTCGCTGCGGCAGGCCAAAGCTCAGCTCAGGTCAACCAAGGCCAACAGTGAGTCCGTTGCTTTAACGGTGAGAAAGGAAGTGGAGCAGAGTTTTGAGGACCTCGAGTCTGCCTGGGAAGTTATTAAGTCCAGAGAGAAAGCCAAGGAGGCTGCCGCCGAAAATTTACGCCTGGCCTGGGGCCGCTATCGGGCCGGGGTGGGCAGCATCATCGAAGTCACCGATGCCCAGATACGTTTCGCTCAGGCCGATCTGGAACAGGTGCGGGCTCTTTTTGACTACCGGGTGGTTGAGGCCAGGCTGGACAAGGCCATCGGCAAGCCGTATTAGAGGTTTTCATATTTCAATTGCCGGTATCCGGTGGAATGAAGGGTGTTGATTCAAGGGGAAGTGAAAACGGACGATAACATGGGAGGGGGAGGCGGGAAGGTTCTTCTGGTTTTAACCTTGAAAAACGAAAACTGGTTAAAAAAGTCCCTGCCGCTGTAAATCCTGGACAAACTCCTCGGGTGAGGTGAACTGCCAGGCTAACAGACCCTGGGTCCGGGCCGCGGCCACGAAGGGGGGCTTGTCGTCCACAAAGAGACACTGGGAGGGAGGCCGGCCGGTCTCCTGGATGAGGGCCTGGTAGATGCTCGGCTCCGGTTTGCGGCTGCCCACCTCGTAGGACAGGATGAAGCGCCGGAAGTGGTTGAGAAAGGCACAGCGTTCCCTGATACAGTCAAAATGCAGGGCATTGGTATTGGACACGAGGTAGAGGGGGTAGCGCTCCTGCAGACGGCCGACAATCTCCGCCATGCCCTCCATGGGAGCGAAGATGTCGTTCCACCAGGCGGTAAATTGGGGGTAGGGAAGGGTCACCCGGAAGTGATCCATCACCCGACGGTGGAAATCCTCGGAGGTGAGCTGGCCGGTATCATAGCCGGGTTCCAGGCTGGATTCGAAAACCTGGGTATAAACCTCCTCGGGGGTCAGGCCGGCGAGTTCGGCCAGACGTCGGCAGAAGCGGTAATGGTCAACTTTTACCAGGACATTGCCCAGGTCCAGGGCCAGGGCCTTGATGTCAGGCATCTCCACCGGGGTAAATTTCCTTTAACCATGGTATACGAACATCGGCATAAAAACATATCATCAAAGCGTGTAAAGGGGAAGTCCGGATGAGGCCGCTCCTGGCCAAGGAAGACTTCCTGTGGGCCGGCTATCTTCTTTTCCTGGCCATGTTGTTCGGCCTTTTCTACCATTGGCCCCTGGTCAATATCGCCTGGCAGGGGGAGCTCACCGCCCATTTGGATAAGCTGCGGGACCAACGCCGGGCCGTGGAGTTCAAAGGGATACCCACAGTTCGTTTGGAGGAGGCCCATGGCCTCTGGAAGGAGGGCCACAGCCTGTTCCTGGACGCTCGTGATCCGGAGGAGTTTGCCGATCTACACATTCCCAAAGCCGTGAACCTGCCGCCGGAGAAGCTCTCGGACCTCAAGGACACTGGCATCCCGGGTCTCCCCCGGGACCGGCGGATCGTGGTCTATTGCGCCAAAAAACAATGCAACTCAGCCCTGAAGGTGGCCAGACATCTTCATTCCCTGGGATTCACCAGGGTTATGGCTTTCCTCGGGGGGTTTCAAGCCTGGGATGAAGCGGGATACGACGTGGACACCAGCCGTTAGCTGGCTCACCTGCCTCCTCGGCTTGGCCCTGGGCGGGATTTTTTTTTACGCCGGGCTGCAGAAGCGCCTGGAGCCCTACCAGTTTGCCGAGGCGATCCTGGCCTACGACCTGGTGCCCCAATTCCTGGTGGGGCTGGTGGCCGCCATCCTCCCCTGGTTGGAGATCACCAGCGGCTTCTTCCTGGCCCTGGGGTACCTCCTGGAGATGCCGGGCCGTCTGCTGCGCGGTCTGGGTCTGGCCTGGGGCAACCGCCTCGTGGGTGGTATCAAGCGCAAAAGCTGTCTCCTGCTCATCATCCTCCAGCTGCTCTTGATTCTGATTGTGCTCCTCATTACCCTGGCTCGGGGCCTCAAGATCGACTGTGGCTGCGGACTGTTGTGGGCCCGGCAAGTAGGTTGGGGCGTGATCCTGGAGGACCTCCTGATGCTGAGCCTGGCGGTTTTTCTCTATTGGTGGGATCTCCCGGGAGCGTTCGAGACCCGCGTGGCATTTAGCCACCCCATCGATGATTTTGGGGGCGATAACCGGTTCCTCTCCA
Organism: uncultured Syntrophobacterales bacterium; assembly: GCA_965602785.1. Lineage (GTDB taxonomy): Bacteria > Desulfobacterota > Desulfobaccia > Desulfobaccales > 0-14-0-80-60-11 > JBGSLA01. Next base: position 31,703 of record CBFDAH010000003.1, on the reverse strand, counting down.
ACTTCGCGATGGCGCCGGTGACCCTGGATGAGGTGGAGTACCCCTCGGTGGAGCACGCCTACCAGGCCGCCAAGACGCTGGACGCCGGGGAGCGGCAAATGATTCTCCAGGCCTCCACCCCGGCCCTGGCCAAAAAAATGAGCCACAAGCTCAGCAGGAGGCCGGATTGGCCCGAGGTGAAGGTAGATATCATGCGAGAGCTGCTCCGGCAGAAGTTCCAGGGCCACCCAGACCTGAGGGAGCTTCTCGTGGCCACGGGTGAGGCCGAGTTGGTGGAAGGCAACACCTGGCACGACAACTTCTGGGGGAGCTGCCGCTGTTCCAAGTGCGCCGCCTCGCCGGGACAAAACTGGCTCGGCCGCCTGCTCATGGAGATGCGAGAGCAGCTCAAGGCAAGAGAGGCAATCAGACCCGCCACCAAAACCTAACACCCGGCGGCCTCGACATCCCCTGAGGCAGGGTGTACAATCCAAGAAATGTCAAGATTTTTCAACTTCTGGGACCCCCTGGAGCGCCGCTACATTTTCAACAGCTTCCTCGTGGTAGTGGCCCTGGTGGAGATCCTCATTTTCCTGGTCACCCTCATCTGGCAGATTGACGAAGGCCTTCTGGGTGGGCCGGTGAAAGTGGTGCCCTTCCCCTGGAAGGAGTACCTCTTTACCGCCTTTGCGGCGCCGCTGGTGCTCCTTTTTCTTTTCGGCATCATCGTGCGGGGCTTTCAGGCTTTCGGCCCGGAAGAGAGCGCGGAGCGCTCCGACGCCGGAAAGCCGGCCCGGCAGCGCCACCGCTTCCAGTTCTTCCTGGGGCTGGCGGCCTTTCTGGGGCTCCTTATCCTCTGGTTTAAAGGAAGCCAGGTGTTGGCCTTGGCGGCTATGCTCCTCAAGGGCTTGGGTCTGGGGGGGACCTACCTCCTGGTGGCTTTGGTGGCCCTGGCAGCTCTATATTTCCCCCTGCGGTTGATTTTGAACTACCGGCTCAAGAAAAAAGCTTTGGAATACCAATATCTTTCCTACCTGGCAGAACGTCATGGGGTGTCGGCCCTGGAGTCCCCCCCCCAAGAGATTCCTCGGGATTCGGCCCAACCGTCCCAGAACGGTTCCCCAGAGCCGCCGCCCCTATCCCTCCCCGGCAACCCAGAAAGCTCCTCTTAAAGCTGATTGGAGAGATTTCTTGATCAGGGCTAACTAACTTTATTACGGAGAACAAGAAATGACCTTTCTGGGAATCGTGTTGGCGATTTTTCTGGTCATGACCTTGATAGGTGAATCCCCTGCGGCAGAAGAGAAAAAGGTGGTTGGCTGGGTGGAGAACGTGCGCCTTTCACCCGGCAATATTGTGATCCCAGCCAAACTGGACACCGGGGCGAATTCCTGCTCATTGGATGCTTCCCAAGCCACCACCTTTCGGCGTCAGGGGCAAGAATGGATACGGTTTGAGGTTTCCACCCGGCAAGGGAGGAATATCACCTTGGAACGTCCCGTGACCCGCACGGCCACTATCAAGCGACATTCTTCCGAGTCGCAGGTGCGACCCGTGATCAAGCTGGGAATTTGTCTGGGAGGAGTCTATAAAGAAACCGAGGTCAATCTGGCAAATCGCCAGCGCTTTAAGTACCCTATGCTGATTGGGCGGAAGTTTCTAAAGGGGAGTTTCCTCATCGATACCGCCAGGAAGTTCACGGCGGAGCCTCACTGTAAGGAGCTACCCGGCCTTGAATAAAGCGCACTTGCGAATTCTGGCTTTGAGCCTGACGGCAGTCGGTTTAAGCCTTTTTCTCTACAAAGCTCTGGTGCTACACTTTCCCCTGACCCCTCAATCCGAAGCGGACATCTGGGAGGTGGAAGCCAAGATTATTTTCCAGGCCAGGAATGAACCGGTAAAGCTGTCCCTGTTCATCCCCTATAAAAATCCCCGCTATGCCATCTTGAATGACGCCTTTGTCAGTAGGGGGTATGGGCTCAGCACTTCCACCGATGGACTGAACCGTCGGGCGGTTTGGTCCATCCGGAAAGCCCGCGGCGAGCAGATTTTATTTTATCGGGCCGAAGCCAGGAGGGCTGAGTTCCGGAGATCCTCCCAACCAGCAAAGAATCCCGAAGTGATGCCGCCAACCTGGGAAGGCGCCAGGCTGGGCGCGGCCGAAGCGTTGCTTGATAAGATTCGCCGCAAATCCGCAGACCCAGACAGCCTGGTGGCGCAGCTGCTCCAGGAGCTTAATAAGCAGCCTCCCGACCATGACGTGGCAATTCTGCTTGGCAAACGGGCCTCTGAAGCTGCCAAAATGAAGGTGGCGGTGGGGGTGCTGGCCCTGGCCCAACTCCCGGCCCGCTCCGTGCATGGCATCCGATTACGGGAGATGAGAGAACGAGCCCCGATAATTCACTGGCTGGAGGTTTTCCACCAGAAACAATGGCGGCCTTACAACCCGGCCACGGCTGGAGCAGGCCTGCCGGAAGACTATCTTTCCTGGTGGCGGGGTCCATATCCTCTGATGTCTCTCGAAGGCGGCAACCAAAAGCATTTGACCATTTCCGTCAGCCGCGTCCAGGAAGCGGGTGTCAGGGATGCCATCGTGCGAGGAGAACTGAAGAACCCGTTACTCCTCAAGTTTTCTCTGTTTAGCCTGCCCGTGCACTCTCAACAGATTTACCGGATATTGCTAATGGTGCCGTTGGGAGCCGTTCTCCTGGTGATTTTCCGAAACGTCATCGGACTGAGCACCTTCGGCACTTTCATGCCGGTACTCATCGCCCTGGCCTTTCGGGAAACCCATCTGGTGGCCGGTTTGGTCCTGTTCAGTATCATTGTGGGCTTTGGCCTGATCATCCGGTTTTATCTAAACCAGTTAAAATTGCTGCTGGTGCCTCGTCTGGCAGCAGTGCTGATTGTGGTGGTGCTGTTTATGGCGTTCTTGAGCTTGATGTCACACCTGTTAGGCATTCAGCGGGGCTTGTCCGTGGCTCTTTTCCCCATGGTGATTCTGACCATGACCATTGAGCGCATGACCATCGTGTGGGAGGAACGGGGGCCCGGCGAGGCCATCAAACAGGGACTGGGCAGTTTGCTGGCCGCGGCCCTCACCTATCTGGTAATTAACAACCAGGCGGTGCAGCACCTGCTTTTCGTGTTCCCTGAATTGCTCCTAGTGCTGTTGGCCGCGACCTTGCTCCTGGGGCGCTATTCGGGCTACCGCCTCACCGAACTGTTCCGCTTCCGCCATCTGTCTCGGGAATTCAAATAATGTTGGGTTTGGCCGCCAAGTTGGCTAATTTAGGAGTTCTGGGCATCAATCGGCGCAATGCCGAATACACATTAATATACAATTCCCGCCGGTTGTATCCTTTGGTGGACAACAAGTTGCGGACCAAACAACTGGCCCTGGACGCCGGCATCCCAGTGCCGGAGCTCTATGGGGTGGTAGAGACCGAGCGCCTGGTCCGGGAACTTCAGGCCATGCTCAAGCCATACCAGGATTTTGTCATCAAGCCGGCCCAGGGGAGCGGCGGGGACGGGATCCTGGTGATTGCCGACCGTGCCCGGGAAAAATACCGCAGCATAACCGGGGTGATTGTCGATCAGACGGAACTTGATCATCATGTGTTTAATATCCTGAGCGGCCTCTATAGTCTGGGAGGGCAGCCCGACGAGGCCATGATCGAATATCGCGTGCAATTCGATGCGTCTTTTGAGACCATCAGCTACCTGGGAGTGCCGGATATCCGGATCATTGTCTTTCAGGGGGTGCCGGTCATGGCCATGATGCGTCTGCCTACCCGCCTCTCAGGGGGCAAAGCCAACCTGCACGTGGGCGGGATCGGCGTGGGGATCGATATGGCGGCCGGCGTCACCCTCAGCGGGGTCTGGCGCCAGGAGGTGATCACGGAACATCCCGACACGGCGGTTCCTATCCACGGTTTTCCCATTCCCCGTTGGGAGACCTTGCTGGAGATGGCCGCTCACTGCGCCGAGATCACCGGTTTGGGCTATCTCGGGGTGGACCTTGTCCTGGACAGATTCAAAGGCCCCCTGCTTTTGGAACTCAACGCCCGCCCGGGTCTGGGAATCCAAATTGCCAACCGCGCCGGCCTCATCCCCCGACTGGAGCTGATACAAAATTTTCACAAACAGCTCACCACCCTGGCACAGCGTCTGGCCTTTGCCCGGGAGCATTTTGGCGCAGCTTGAAAACCGCCGCCCTGGAGGGCCGCGCCGGGACAGGGAGCAGAAAATCAAAGAAAGGTAAGAAGCCGGATTGATTTGTGAAAATTTTCCTTTACAGGGGTGGGGAAGATGAGGTATGAATTGTTATTTGGAATAAAAGTTCAGCAAGGTCCCGTCCAAGGGAGCAAAGGGGGTGAGAGCGACAGGCATTAAGGGCTGAAAGAGCCTAATATTTTTAAGGATATACAGGAAAATCCAATCATCCAAAAGGAGGGTAGTAGCGGATGGATATTATGAATTTTGCTTTGGTTTGTGGTCTGGTAGGCGTAGCCTATGGGCTGTTCACCACCACCTGGGTGTTGAAGCAGGACCCCGGCTCCTCCCGGATGCAGGAAATCTCCGACGCCGTCAAAGAGGGCGCCAACGCCTTTCTGAACCGTCAGTATAAAACGGTGGCCATGGTAGGGGCGGTCATTTTTGTGCTTCTCTTCGGGTTGGGTAAATACACCGCCATTGGCTTTCTCATCGGCGCCATTGGTTCCGCCACGGCTGGTTATGTGGGCATGTATGTGTCGGTGCGGGCCAATGTGCGCACCGCCCAGGCGGCCTTCACCAGCATGGCGCATGCCCTGAAGGTGGCCTTCCGGGGCGGTTCGGTCACCGGCCTTCTGGTCGTGGGTCTGGCCCTGATTTCCGTGGCCGGTTACTACAAGTTCCTCATGGCCGTTGATCCCAAAGTCGCCATGCACGCCCTGATAGGTCTGGGTTTTGGGTGCTCCCTGGTGTCGGTGTTTGCCCGGTTGGGCGGCGGCATTTACACCAAGGCCGCGGATGTGGGCGCCGACCTGGTGGGGAAGGTGGAAGCCGGCATCCCCGAAGACGATCCCCGGAACCCCGCGGTTATCGCGGATAACGTGGGCGACAACGTGGGTGACTGCGCCGGTATGGCCGCTGACCTCTATGAGACCTACGTGGTCACCGTGGTGGCCGCCATGCTCCTGGCCTACACCATTTACGGTGCCGGCTCCCCAGCCATTATCTTCCCGCTCGTCATCGGCGGTGTCTCCATCCTGGCCTCAGTAGTGGGTACCTTCTTTGTGCGGTTGGGGAAATCCGAGTACATCATGGGCGCTCTCTATAAGGGCCTCATCGTCGCGGGTCTTCTGGCGGTCATCGCCTTCTATTTCCTGGCCAACAAGTTCATGGCCGGCGTGGCTGCCAAAGCTGTGGGGAAAGGTGCGGCGGGCTTCGTGATTCCGCCCTTTAACGTCTTCCTGCTGGCTGTCATCGGCGTGGTTCTCACCGGCCTCATCGTGGCCATCACCGAGTATTACACCTCCACGAGCTACAAGCCGGTGAAGTCCATCGCCTTCGCCTCCACCACCGGCCACGGCACCAACGTCATTCAGGGTCTGGCCATCTCCATGAAGGCCACCGCCCTCCCGGTGCTCGTTATCGTGGCAGCCATCCTGGCGGCTTACAAACTGGGCGGCGGTAGCGCAAGTCCAGGCACCGGCCTCTATGCCATCGCCCTCACCGCGGTGGCCATGCTCTCCATGACCGGTATTGTGGTGGCCATTGACTCCTACGGGCCCATCACCGACAACGCCGGTGGTATCGCAGAAATGGCTGAGCTGCCTGACGAAATCCGCGACATCACCGACCCCCTGGATGCGGTAGGGAACACCACCAAGGCCGTGACCAAGGGTTACGCCATCGGTTCCGCCGGTCTTGCGGCTCTGGTACTCTTTGCCGAGTACTCCCGCTCCTTCCCGGGCGTGCTGACCTTCGAGCTGTCCGATCCCCGGGTGCTGGCCGGCCTGTTCATCGGCGGTCTGTTGCCCTACATGTTCGGCGCCATGTGCATGGAGGCCGTGGGTAAGGCCGCGGGCGGCGTGGTCGAGGAAGTCCGGCGCCAGTTCCGGGAGATCCCCGGCATCATGGAAGGCACCGCCAAGCCTGAATATGGCACCTGCGTGGACATCGTCACCAAGAGCGCCCTGCGCCAGATGATGGTTCCGGCCCTCATTCCGGTGCTGGCCCCCATCGTCGTGGGCTTCACCCCTGGTCTGGGCCCCGTAGCCCTGGGCGGTATGCTCATCGGCTCCATCGTCACGGGTCTGTTCCTGGCCATCGCCATGACCTCCGGCGGCGGCGCCTGGGACAACGCCAAAAAACATATTGAGGACGGCATTTACGGCGGCAAGGGCTCCGACGCTCACAAAGCGGCGGTCACCGGCGACACCGTGGGCGACCCCTACAAAGACACCGCGGGTCCCGCCATCAACCCCATGATCAAGGTGGTGAACATCGTAGCCCTCTTGATCGTGCCTTTGCTCGTCAAGTAAGCTGAAAAATCCTTTCCATTGAAATGCTCAAGCCGGCTGCCCTGCGGGGTGGCCGGCTTGTTTTTTCTGGCTCGAGATGGCTGATCAACTCGGGGTATATCCCGCGCGGCCCCTTTATGGCGGTGCCGCCTCGAGTTCCCCTTCCGTCGGCAGGCGCTGGGGCAGCGGGTTTTTTCTCATATGACCGCGTAGCTTGGCGGCTTCGTCCTGCTCTCCCAGAATTTCCAAGACTTCCACCCATTCCTGGAGGATGGCTTGCCGCCTCACGTCGTAAGGGTTAAAGTTCCAGGCCTGCCGGTAACATTCCCGGGCTTCCTGGCCGCGGCCCTGCTTTTTTAGCCTCCTGGCTTCTTCCCAGAAGGGGTTGTCATTGCTGTCGTGCATGATGGCCAGCACCTGGCCGTGCTCTCTTAAATGCTCCAAGAAAATACCGTCTTCGTGGAAGTAGTGGTCGGAGTCAGGAACCAGCGCCTGGCGCCATCTCGTGACCAACAGCCGGGAATTCTCGGCCTCCCGGTCGAACCTCCCTGGGGTCTTGCTCTCCAGGTGATAGACCACAGCCCGGGGATTATAGAGCAGCCGGAAGCCTTGGTGGACTAAATTCAAGCATAAATCCACGTCCTCGTAACCGTTCTCAAATTCCTCGTTAAAACCGCCAACCTGGAAGAACAGCCTCCTTTTCACCAACAGGCAGGCGGCGGTGAGGCATTGGAAGGTCCGCTCCTTGTTTACCGCGGGGTGATCTTTATGGAAATGTTTATAAATATGAAAAAGTTTTCTCTCGTCACCGATGCTCACCCCGGCGTGTTGCACGGTGTCGTCGGGATACAAAAGCTTGGCGCCCACCGCAGCCACCTGGGCATTTTCCCTGGCGCCGCGGACCAGCTCCTCGAGCCAACCGGGAGTAACCACGGTGTCATTGTTAAGAAAAAGCAGGAACTCTCCCCGGGCGGCATGGGCTCCCTGATTGCAAGCCTTGCCAAACCCCAGGTTCTGGTTGTTCAGGAGAACCCGCACCAAGCCAAGTCTTGCCATTTCCCGGAGAAATTCGGGAGTCCCGTCAGTGGAGCCATTGTCCACCACGATGATCTCATAGGCGCCAGGGGAGGTGTGTTCCTGGATGGATTTCAGGCAACTCCGGGTTAAGGCCAGGTTGTTGTACGTGGGGATAATGACGGAGGCCAGTCCGGCCGCGGGTTCGGTCCGGGTCTGGGGGGTGGGACCGGCACACAGGAACCGGAAGGGTGCATCTATAAAGGAGCGATACACTTCCAGCACATCCCTGGCATCCTGGGTCATGGTCTTCACAGGGGAAATACCCTGGCGCAGGCGCTCCCCCAGTTCCGGGTGGTTGAGGAAACGACGCACCGAGCGCCGGAGGGCCGCGGCGTCTCCGGGGGAAAAGAGCAGGCCGTTTTCCCCATGGCGTATGATTTCGGGCAAGCCCCCGGCCCGAGAGGCGATGACCGGTACGCCTAGCATGAGGCTCTCCCGCACCACCAGGGGGCAATTTTCGAAGTCGGAGGGAACGACGGTGGCCGCGGCCCCGGCCAGGAGGCGGGGCAGGTCCTCTCGCCGGTAGGGGCCCCGGTACCGGATGTGGGGGTAGGGGGCCAGGCTTTCCCGGAAGGCTTCCTCTTGGGCCGCAGGCAGCCCACCCCAGATTTCCAGGACCGCCTGGCCGGCCAGGGGGATAAAGGCCGCCACTGCCAGGTCCACCCGCTTCACCGGGATGATGTTGCCCAGGAAGACAAAGCGGGGGGGCTTCTCGGGCGGGGCCTGGGAAGCCGGGCCCAGTTCGTCCAGGCCCAGGGGCAGGTGGATGATCTGTCCCGGGGCCACCCCGGCCCGATAGTGCAGGTTGCGCAGGAACCGGGAAGGAGCCAGCAGACGGCAGCGGGAGAAGAGGCTCTGCACATAACGGCGGCGATGAGTCAGGTGGCGGAGGAGTTCCCCCTGTTCTTCCGGGGTCTGTTCAGCCAGCCAGGGCGTGAGGCATAGGGTGCATTTCTGGAGGTCTTCGGGACCGCCGCAGAAACCCTGATCATTGATGCAGTGCAGCAGGGGGCAGAGATGCCAGGCGTCGTGCAGGGTCAGGACCACCGGCAGCCCCTGGTCCAAGGCCACCTCGAGAAGGGAGATGGAGCTCAGGTAGGTGTGGTGGAAGTGGACCAGGTCAACCTGGTGCTGCTGGAGGATATTGTGAAAAGCCGCCTCGAAGCCGGCATGACGCACAAGCGCCAAAAAGTTCAGGTTGAGGCGCTCAAACTGTAAATACGGCAGGCCCTCGAGCTGTATCTCCCGCCAGGTAATACTTTCCTGGCGGCCGAGGGAAGGAGGGCCTGCCGGGGCCAGGAAAAGTATGTCCACCCCCTCATCCGCCAAGGTTCTCCCCAGGCTGGACACGTAGCTCTCCGTCCCGGCCCGGGCATCTTCCACCAGACAGTGGGACACCAGAAGCACGCGGAGCCTTCTGAGGGGCTTTGTAGAGGATGCCTGCACCGGCGGCAGAGGAGCGCCCTTGGGGCAGGGCTCCGGAAGCTTACAGGCTGGGAGCATGTTCTGCCCCAGAGGTCGCGGTGGGGAGAAGCTCCCGGCTTTCCGTAAGCCATTCCCGGGCGGCCTCCAGGTCTCCATAGCGGGAAAAAATCTCGCCCAACTGCTGGGCCGCCTGGGCCTGAGCCCGGGCCCAATCGTTCCAGGGAAGGTCAAAAAAGAGCTCCTTCAAGGAGTGGCGGGTGAGGAGGCGCTTCACCACCTTGGCATCGAAGGAGAGGTCCCGGTTCACCGATCCCGAGGACATATTGGCGTCGTGCCAGCGCCACTTGACGCTCAGAAAAGGCACATGCCGGAAACGGGCCACGGGGGCCAGGCGGGTCCAGAGTTCGTAGTCGTGGGCCCGGGTGAATTCCACGTCAAAGCCGCCCACTTCTCTCAGGAGCTCTCGGCGGACCAGGCTGCCGGGTAAGGGCAGGGGGTTGCCGTGGATCATGCGGGCCAGAAGAAGCTCATTTTTCCCGGCGAAATCCTCATAGCGGATGATGTTCAGTCGCCGCCCCTGGGCGTCCACCACCTCCAGGTTGCCGTAATAGACGTCAGCCTCGGCGCCGGCCTCGAGGAGGCTTCCCAGGCGGGCCAGCCAGCCGGGGAGAAGCATGTCGTCTGAATCCAGCCACAAGAGCCATTCCCCCCGGGCTGCATTAATGCAGTGGTTGCGGGTGTCCGGGGCGTTACTCTTGGGTTTTCGGAGATAGCGCAGGCGGGGATCGTTCACCTGAGCCAGGACCTCGGGAGTATTGTCGGTGCCGCCGTCGTCCACTACCACCACCTCCAGGTCCTGGAACTCCTGAGAAAGAGCACTGGCCACGGCTTCAGCCAGGTACTGGGCCCGGTTATGGGTGGGAATGACCACGCTGATCACGGGGAGGGGTCCCTCAATTTTTACCTGAGCGGGGGCCGCCTGCCGGGTTTGGCGGCCGTTTCCCAGACTGGCCAGGAACTTTCTGGCCGGGTGATGGCTGGGGTGGGGGGCCAGTTCGGCCTTAAGGGCCTGGACGGCTTCCTCCCTTTGCCCCAGGCCGGCCAGAGCCAGACCTCGGACATAGTGCAAACCTGGAATGCCTTCGGGCAGGAGCTTGAAAATCTCGTCGAAGGTGGCCAGGGCAGCCCGAAAATCCTCTTTGGTTATAAGCGCCAGTCCTTCCCAGGCTTGTGCCATCGCCTGAGCTTGCCGGAACCGGGCTTTCAGGCCTTGGGGGGTCAGCTCCCAGGTCGCGTGGGAACTGTAGCACAGGAGGGGAGACTCCCAGGCTATCTCCTGATTGTGGCGGGCCTCCTTCCCCTTCCAAACTGCGTCCGCGCCCCCCTGAACGTGCTGGTAATCATGGTTCTGATGCACGGCCAACACTGCCGGGGTGGCATCCACCACCGGGATTTCCGCCTCCAGGGGCTGGGCCACCAGCCAGTTGTCCCAGGCGGTGCGCCCCAGGGCGAGGTCGGGGATCTCCGGCCACAGACCCTGGGAGAACACAAAATAGTCCAGAGCACTGACCGCATGGAGGACGCCTTCCCGGGACACCCGACCCTTAAGGGCCTCTTGCCAGTCCGGGTCGGCGAAATCCACAGGCTCGGTGAAATCCAGGTCCCAGCGCTGCCCCACCATCAGGAACTGGGGAAACCGTTCTTGAACCTGGCTCACTGCGTCTAGGAAATCCTGAGTCAGGATGATATCGGCGTTGACGTAAGCCAGGGTATCGGTGGAGGCCAGGGCTTCGGCCCGGCGGAAGAGGTCGCTGACCAGGGGCGTGCCATGGTCGGTTACGGCCACTTCCGGAACGTGGCGCAGATGTAAATCCCCGGCTACTTCGGCAGTCCCCGGGTCATTCCCGAACAAGATGATTTCCGGCCGGGGCTCGAGCCGGGTCCAGCTTTTTAGGGCGTTTTCCTGAATAACCCCGGTGTGCCCCTCGAAGGCCTTGGGGATGGCGAAGATGGTGAGACGCGGGTTCTCCTGGGGGAGGTCCCGAGGTTCACTGGCCTGTTCCGGGCCGCTGAGCCAACGCTGGATGTCGTGCCGGAGGCGCCGGGCTTCTTGGTGGGGGAAGAACCCGGCCAGTTCTCGCTTAAGGCAGCGGGCTGCCGTTTCCAGATCCCCCAGACGGGCCAGGCAGACTGCCTGAGCGTACCAGACTCCGGCGAGAGCGGCGGACAGGTCCCCTGCTTCCGTGAAAAGTTTCAGGGCCTCCCGAATCCTTCCCTGGGCAAAAAGTTCCCCTCCCTCAAGAAACAAGGATATGGCCGTAAGCGCCTCCCGGTCCAGGGTGAGGCGGTGGGCCGCGGTTAGAGCGAAATTTTCCACGGGATGGTGAAAAATCGTGCCGGTGGCAGTCTCCCAGGCCCCTGAAGTTGCAGGCTCCCCAATAGGTAAGGAATCCGATGGCCAGGCAAAGGACACCAGCTTCGCCTCCGGGTGCACCGTGAGGTTCAGGCGTAGCTGGTTGGTCCAGGTGAGCAAGGGGATGACTTCGGCAAACCCCAAAAAGGCCCCGCCCTGCCAGTATGAGGCGTAGTGGCCCGCAAAGCACTGCAGAGGATCGATTTCCGGCAGCACCTTCGAGCGGAAAAAATCCTTTACGGTGCTCGAGTCCAGGGGCGTGGGGCTGTACCATACATCGTCCACCACCACCAGGCTCCCCGGGGGGAGAGCGGGTAGAGCGTTATTCAGGATGTGGGTCATGAGGGGCGCCTGGGGCTGGTCGTGGGCGTCCACGTAAAGCAGGACCCGGTCCCCGTTGCCCCAGAGCCGGGAGAAGTCGGTCTGCAAGATGTCCTGCTCCAGGAGGGTCACCCGGCTGAGGTCCGCCGGCGCCAGAGCCAGGCTTTCCCGCAGGGGTGCAAAGGAGAGGTCGATGGCCGTGAGGCGGGCAGAAGTTGGGGCTGCCAGCCAGGCCCTGAGGGACAGGCCCATATATGTCCCCAGCTCCACGATGCGGGTGGGTTGGAACTCTTCCGCCAGCTTGATCAGGGTCGCCAGAGAGGCCGGGGTCTGGTCCCGGAGATACAGGCGGCGCTGTGCTTGGGCCAGGGCTGCCACTACCGGGCTGAGATCAGGCGCTTGAGTCCGAATTGCTTGCGACTCTTTGGGCATCTCGGGTTGCTCTTTTTTGCGAATGAGGCCGAAGGGACGCAACCCGGCATGGGTAGCCGGGAGGACTCGGGGGAAGTCCCACACAAAATGCTCTTGAATGTCACCGGCGAACTCGGCTGTGAAGCGTTCGAAAGAAGCCACGGTCTCACCGGCCCAGGGGAAGAGATCCCGGTACGATTCGTCGTGCAAATCGTCGCACACCAGAAGGCCTCCGGGGCGCAGGAACTCCCAAAAGGTCTTCATATCCTGGTACAGGCCGTCCTCGGTGTGTTTGCCGTCCACAAACAGGAGGTCGAAGCTCTCCGGGATCAGAAGGTCCTGGAGTTCCTGGATCCCCCGCCAGTGAGGCGCGGTGCAGGGCAGGTGGTCGTTGTCGGTCTGGCCCGAAGGCTGGGTATTGGCCTGGAAGAACCTGACCCGGTCCGTGGGAATATTCTGTCGGGTGCACCACTCATGGAGCTTGCACCGAGCATAGGCGATATTGTTTTCGGGGAACTTGTAGCTCTCGGCAAAAATCCCCAAATCCATGGTTACCAGGATTTCCAAAGGATCGCAGGCTTTGAGGAGGGCGGCGGCGCTCAGACCGAAGCCGGTGCCGATTTCCAGGATTCTTTTAGGCTTGAAGGACTGAACCAGGCCATACAGGCAAGCATAGTAGGTCGTCACTTCCGAGTTGGCATGGTGCGCCCAGGGATGCCCTTCCAGGAGTCCAAATTCCGCCATGATTTCCCGGTTGGGCACCGGCAGCTCCTGTTCGAGAGCGCGGCACTGGGAGGCCAGAGAAGGGGGAGACGGCCTGGGGGAAGTCTGTGGCTTTTCATTGGGTTGGGTCTGGACTATTTTAGGATTGCTGATTTGCAGGTTCTCCATGTCGCGGCGGAAAGCCTCCCATAATTCCTGTTTCTCAGGTTCGGTGAGACCCAGGTCGTGGATGATGTTGGTATTGGTCAGGTAAGCTTGCTGACGCATGGATTGGTAGAGCGCCATGGCCTGGCGGGGGTCCAGAGAGGGGTTTAGCAGGAGCGGGGAATTGCAGGTCTCCAGACTGTAATAGTCTTGCCGGCGAAAATCGCCTCTGCCAGCGTGGCAACGTTCCTCCAGGAGCCGCCAGGCCTTGGTGCCCGGATAGGGGGCCAGGGTATGCCAGGCCACGTAATCTATGGGGTTTTTTTGAATAAATTCATAGGTTTCACTAATTTCCGCCGGGGTTTCATCAGCCCAGCCGAAAATGAAATTACCCAGCACCTTAAGGTCATGACGGTGGCAGATCTGGATGGCTTCGACGCTTTGGCTCAATTTGGCCCGGGTGTTTTTCAAAGCGGACAAGACCCGCTGGTTACCGGATTCGAAGCCGAATTCGATGCGCTCGCACCCCATTTTTTTTAATAAGTGGGCTTTTTCATCATCCAGGAATTCGGCGATGGACTCGCAGTCAAATTTAAAGTGACCGGCAAAGTCGCTGTTGCCGATGAGCTCGGACAATTCTTTTAGGAAATCTCTCTTGGTGGTGAAATTGTCGTCTAGAAAAATGATGCTGTTCAAGTCATAGGTCTTAATCAGATGGCTGATTTCTTCAAAGACCCGTCGGGGTGAGAAGAACCTCACCCGGCGATGCCACATCAGGTTGCTGCCGCAGAAGCTGCAATTGCCGTAGGGACAGCCCCGGGAAGGCATCATGCTGGCGCCTTTGGCATAGAAACCATGGGCCAGGGCTTTGGGCCGGGTGTAGAACTCCCGCATGGCCAGGAGAGAATAGTCAGGGGGAGGTATGGTGTCCAGATCGGCGATCAGGGGCCTCTCCGGGGTTTTGACGAGCCTGCCGTTCACCTGAAAGGCCACTCCCTGGATGTTCTCATTGGGCAGCTTCCCGGTCTGGTCGAAGTATTGCGCCAATTCCAGCAGGGTTTCTTCCCCTTCTCCCAGGACCGCGATGTCAAAGGGGGAGTCGAGCAGGTCTTCCGGAATTGCGGTGATGTGGACCCCGCCGATGATGATGGGAACGTTGAGCCTCTCCTTGATAAACTGGGCCAGGCGCCGAGCTTCCAGGAAGGTGTTGGTGGTGGCGGTGAGGCCCACGATATGGGGCCGAAAGCTGGTGAGAGCCACATCCAGGTCCCGGTCATCCTGGAAGGCGTAGTCCACCACCCGGAACTGATAGCGCTGGGGATAGTAAGCGTTAAGATAACTGGCCAGATAGCCCAGTCCCAGGGGAGGATGGCGTATGGCGTACCGGGGATTGATCAAAAGAAAATTTTTCATGATGGCGTCCTTACCTCAGCCTGGCCGTTACCAGGAGGTGCCAGCCCCACCGTTTCTCCAGCCAGCGGAACCAGGAAGGGGGCAGGTGGCGGAAATACCAAACCTGGCGGTATTGGTAGTTAAGGTAATCCGCTAGGCGGTAGGGGAAGATATGATCCACCTCGAGGTCGAGAATCTGGAATTCACTAACGAGGTCGTGAATGGTTTTTCGGGTGTAGGTGTAAGTCACCGGGCAGCCCGTCTGGGCCTCGGAAGAGCGGGCCACCAGCTCATCCAGCCTCCAGAAGGCTCCCCAGCCGAAGGTCATCAGAATCCAGAAGACTTTCCAGGAATGGCGGTGATACACCATGAGCTTCAGGATGCCGTCCCGGTCCAGGTAGCGGGACATCTGGGCGATGGCCCGCTCTGGATTGGGGGTATGGTGGACGACCCCGAAAGAGTAAACTAGGTCGTAGCGCTCAACCGGGACCACCTGGGTGAGTTCCTCGGCGTCGGCCTGGTAAAATTGCACCGGCACCCCAAAGACCTGGGCCCGTTGGCGAGCCACCTCCAGGGACTCTCCCGAGAGGTCCACGGCAGTGACCTGGGCTCCGGCCCGGGCGAAATTGATGGTGTCGGTGCCGATGCCGCAACCGATTTCCAGGACCTTTTTGCCCCGCCAGCGGGGAAAATCCGCAAACCTGGGAATATGAGGCTCCACCAGATACTTTCTGGCCTCAACCTCCTTAAAATACTCCCTGGTGCCCACCGGTTTCAGGGAATGGCGAATGTTGCACGGCCGGGCGTCCCAGTAATCCCGGACCTGGTCGATGTCTACATGGGAAAATCTTCGGGCCAGGCTGTTCATGGTCACTAGCTTTCCTGAGAAACGGCGGGCCCTTGCCCTAAACAGAGGTAGTGGAAACCCTTGAGTTTGTGTCCCTTAAGGAGGCGCCAGCTATCCACCAGCACGGGCTGGGAACCGGTGGGGCGGGAGTTGCCCAGGCGGTGCCAGGGGAGCTTAGAGTACTGGGGCCAGTTGGTTAAAAGTACAATGGCGTCCGCCTGTGCCAGGCAGGCGGCGGGGTCGTCGTAATACTGCACCAGGTCCTGGAGCGCCAGCCGGGACTCGGCCAGGGCCTGGGGATCGTGGACCCGCACCGTGAAGCCCGCCTGCACCAGATGCTGGGCCAACTTGATGGACTGGGATTCCTCCACGATGGAGGTGTCGGGTTTATACGACATGCCCAGGAGGGCCACCTGGCCATTCTTCGGGGTATGGCTCGTCACCAACCAAAACAGGTCGTCCAGCACCGCGTTGTTTACTGTGACCACCTGGGGGCTCAGTTTGGCCTCATGGCCCACTTCCCGGGCAAAGGCCTGGAGCGCGGCATTGTCCCGGGGAAAACAGGGCCCGCCGAACCCCAGGCCGCCCATGAGACACTTGGGGCCGATGCGGCTGTCGGCCCCGATGGCGGCGGTGATAACGTCCACGTCTGCCCCCGGGACTTGCTGGCAGAGACCGGCAAGCTCGTTGGCAAAGCTGATTTTCATGGTGATATAGGCGTTGAGGGAAAGTTTGGTGATTTCGGCATTGATGAGGCCCATGCCCGCCATATGGGGGGAGTTGGCGCAGGTGCTGCGATAAAGTTCCTGCACCACATCCCGGGAGCGCTCGTCCGAAGCGCCGATGAGCACCAGGTCGGGATTGAGGAAATTTTCGATCTCGGAGCCCAGGGCGATGAACTCGGGGTTGTAGATCAATCCGAAGTCCCGGCCGCACACCCGGCCCGAGAGCTCCTCCAGGAGGGGCTTGAAAATCCCGTCACTGGAGCCGGGCATCACCGTGGAGACCACGTCCACCACATGAAAAGAGGCTTTGTCCCGGAGAACCGGGCCGATAAGCCCCAAAACCGCTGCCACGGCGCCATTATTGAAGCGGCCGTCGGGTTGGCTGGGGGTGGGTACAATAATCAGGGAAATTTCCGTTTCCCTGACCATGGCATTGATGTCATGGGTAAATTCCAGGTTGGGCCAGGCCTGGGCCAGGAGATCATCCAGGCCGGTTTCCCGGATGGGGTTTTGCCGGGCCTGCAAGGCCGCCATGACGGCAGGGTTGGCGTCAAAGCCCCAAACCTTGTGCCCCCGGGCGGCAAAGCAGGCCGCGGTGCACAGCCCCAGCTTGCCCAGCCCGAAAACGCTCACATGCATAGGGACCTCGTGGTAAACTAGACAAACTTATAGGTCATGCTGTCGTTTAAAATGACTTCTTCGTAAATTTCGTTGTGGGGCTGATAGGTGCAGCGAGGGCACTCTTCGGCCACCATGATGCGGTCGTGCAGCCGCCAGTGTTGCTTGCCGCCCCACAGCCGGTTGATCTCGCCAAAGTCGGAGGTTTGGCTCACCAACTCAAGTTTTTCGTCTCCCCGCCGATCGCAGCACAGGCCCAGCACAAAGGCGTCCTCTCCGTGCTCGGGGCTGGCGGGGGGCTCCACCACCCCGGACATGAAGATGGCGTAGCACTGCTTGAAATAGTTGGCCCGGCTGAACTGGGAGCTGAACTTGTGGGTCACCCCGTAAACGCTGAAGGTCTCATCATCCAGTTCCAGGACCCGGGCGATCTGCTCCTGGAACAGGTCGATATTTTCCTGGGTAAAAGTGATCTCCTCGGGGGTGCCGATTTTGTCCCAGGGGGTGCCGGCCGGGCGGAAGTGGATGTTTTTGCAGCCGATCTCTTTGGCGAGCTTGGCGGCCTGGAACATTTCCCCGATATTTTCCAGGTTGTAAAGGAGATATTTGTAGCTCACCCCGTAGGACGGGTGGGAGGAGCCCAGGTGCTTGTGGTGCTTTTTAGCGTAATCCATGAGGATGGCGATGTTGTCGCAGATTTGGTTGAAGGCGGTGCTGGCCGGCGGCAGGCCTTTTAGCTTATTGAAGGTGGCGGGGGTGGCGGCATCCAAGGAGACTCCGATCCAGGTGCTCTGAGAGAAGGCGTCGATGGCGTCAATGAGGCGGGTGCCGTTGGTCACCAGGCCCACCTGGACGCCGTGGGCCGTTACCCGGTCAATGAACTCAGGGGTATGGGGATTGAGCAGGGGCTCACCCCCCCCGGCCACACAGATGGCCTCCACTCCTGGCGGAAATTCCGGGTTCCCTTCACTCCAGCGGGGTAGAAAGTCTGCCAGCCGGCGCAAGGCCAGAGCCGACAGGGAGCTCTGTCGCCTCTCCCGGATATAGGCGGCGTTGCACCAGACGCAATTGAAATTACAGACGTTGGTGGGGTCTACCGTGATGAGGACTGGCGGGGGCAGGGGCCGGCCCCGGCGGATGAGGCGCCAGCGGTAGACGTGTGCTAAAAGCTTATTGCTGTTGAAGGGGTTCCAGCGTTTGTGGGGCAGCCACTCCTGCAGTGGCCCGCTGGGCGGCTGGATCTCTGGAACTGGAGCAGATGATGGAACGGCCAAGGACACTGAACCCATACTTTTTCACCCCCTGTAACTCTCGACTTCCCCTGGCAGAGGAGTCTGCCCGGGGCGGCTGCAACAAGCGGGCCAGGCCTCATCTATTGACAAATACAAGGATTTTAAGGTAGCTAGTGGTTGTCTGGGCCGGGACCTGGCAAAAATTTCCCGGCTATTTTGCTCCTTTAAGCCATCATGTCAGCCATGTTCTCCTCCACCCCATCCCGCTCCACGCGGTGGTTATACCCGGGTCTGCTCACCCTGGCGGGCCTGGGGTTGTTTTTTTTTCGCCTGGGGGCTCCCGGCCTCATGGACCCGGACGAGGGCCGTTATGCCGAGATCGCCCGGGAGATGCTGCTCCTCAAAGACTGGCTCATCCCGCACCTGAACCTGGTTCCTTACCTGGAGAAGCCTCCTCTGCTCTACTGGGCTACGGCTTTGAGCTTCACGGCTTTTGGTTTGAAGGCGTGGGCGGCCCGGCTGCCGGCGGCTCTGTCGGCCCTGGGAGGGGTGTATCTGGCCTATGGGCTGGGACGGGCCCTGTGGGGGGAGCGCCAGGGCTTCTGGGGAGCCATGATCCTGGCCACCTGCTCGGGTTACATCATTATGGCCCGGGTCCTCACCCTGGATATGGCCTTGAGCTTTTTCCTCACCCTGGCCCTGGGTTTGGGATACCTGGCTCTGAGCCGCAACCGGGAAAAGCTGTGGCCCTGGGCCTACCTGGCCCTGGCCCTGGCGGTTCTGGTCAAGGGACCGGTGGCCCTGGTCCTGGCCGGGCTCATCTGGGGTCTGGGGGCCCTCCTGAGGGGGTGGCGGACTCTCGGGGTCCTGGTGCGGCCGGGATGCTGGGTGCTGTTGGCCGTGGTGGTCCTCCCCTGGTTTTTTTATGTGGCCTGGCGCTACCCCGAGTTCCCCCGCTTCTTTTTATGGGAGCATCACGTGGCGCGCTATGTGGACGGCGCCTTATATCACCAGGAGCCCTGGTGGTATTTTGGGCCGGTCCTCCTGGGATTTCTGGCTCCCTGGACCTTCCTGACGCCCTGGGCTCTGGGCCTTCGGTCAGCCGCAGACTTTCAGGACCGCCTGTTCCTGATCCTCTGGGCTGGCGCAGTCCTGGTTTTTTATTCCCTGTCCCGGGGCAAATTGCCCCCTTACATCCTCCCGGCGCTCCTGCCCCTGGCGCTGCTTCTGGGAGAGGCTCTGGTGAACCTGGCGTCGCAGGAGACGGGTCTCCGTCGATACCCGGGCTTCCGTCTGAGTCTCCTTCTCTGGACCCTGGTGGCCTGGATTGCGGTAGCCCTGTATTTCTGGCCGCCGGCGGCCTTAACAGCTCTCCTCTCCCGGACAGAGGCACTGAAGCCCTATCCCGCCATCGGCCTGGTAACCCTGGCCCTGGTGCCCACCGTGACGCTCCTGGTGCGGCGTCTGGAGGTTTTGCTGGTGGGCGCCCTCCTGTTAGGGGCCATGGTTCCCCCGGTAGTGGATCGCATTAGCCTGCAGCGTTCTCCCAAGGAAATGGGGCTGACCCTCAGAGCCCATTGGCAACCGGAAGCCGCCCTCGTCGGCATCTACCTCTACTCCCAAGGACTCAGCTTTTATAGCCGCCAGGTATTTCATCTTTTGGACTTTGCCACCGAGCTCAACTTCGGCAAGAAGCTGGCGCCCCAAGGCGGCCTTTTCTTTCCTAAATTAGAAGACATGGGTGAGTTCCTGGCCTCCCGGCCCCAGGTGTTTTTCTATCTCAAAACGCCGGAATTCAATTGGCTCAAGAAGCAATTATCCGGAGACTTTAAGATTTTGGCCCGACAGAAGGATTGTCTTTTGGTGGCCTTTCGAAGAAAATACCCATAAATGCAAAGGACTTCCCCCGAAGGGGAAGTTTCGCAGCCCCACCATGCCCCGCATTATCGACCGCTATCTGGTAGCTGAGATTATCCCGCCTTTTGCGGTGAGCCTGTTGGCTTTCACCACGATAGTCTTTTCCGGGCGTCTTTTGATCGTCACTCGGATGATTCTGGTCAAGGGCATCGGTCTCGGGGAAATCCTCAAATCTTGCCTGTACCTTTTCCCCTACCTCATGGTTTTTACGCTTCCCATGGCGGCCACGGTGGGCATCATCCTGGCCCTTATGCGCCTGTCCGTGGACCATGAGATGATGGCCCTGAAGACCGCGGGACTCAGTTATGTCCGGCTCCTGATCCCCATCCTGGGATTTTCCCTGGTAGTGGCCCTGGTCACATTCTTCCTGACCACGTATGGCAGCCCCTGGGGACAAAGGTCCACCCGGGAACTCCTGGCGGAAATGGTAAAGAAACGGGCCGACCTGGGGCTTCAGGAGCAAACCTTCAACACCGATTTTTTCAGATTGACGCTTTTCGTGAACCGGGTGGCCCCCCGGGGAGGCCAGCTGGAAGGCATCTTTGTGTATGACTCCCGGGAAAAGAAAAGTCCCCAAACCATCTATGCCAGGATTGGTAAAATCCACTACGACCCGTCCCAAGAAACTATATTCCTACGTCTTTTTGAGGGCGTGGTGATACGCTGGGGAGCGGAATTGGGCCACCGGCAGACGGTGGAATTCAAGTTTTATGAGCTGCCTTTGCAGCTCTTCGAGTTCGTCCACCAGGGCCGGAAATCTGAGAGGGAGATGTCCCTTCACGAACTAAGGGAAGGCATCAGAACTGAGCCCCCCGGCTCCCTGTGGCATATCCGGCTGGTGGTGGAACTGCATCAACGCTTTGCCCTGCCCATGGGAGCGCTGCTGCTCTGTCTCCTGGCGGTGCCCCTGGGGCTCAGCCCCCAGCTCCATGGCCGCACCTGGGGGCTTATTGTGGGCCTGCTCGCCTTTCTCATTTACTACGTTATCTTTAGCGCTTCCTGGCGTCTGGCTTTCAGTCATAGCCTGGATCCGACCCTGGCGCCGTATCTCGCCAACCTTCTCTGTGCCGTCATTGCGGGGTATTTTTGGTGGCGTACCTTGAAAGAGCTGCCTGTCGTCCCCTTTAGTGGGTCCTGGCAGCGACTTCTGCCCCGGTGGCTCAAGACCCGTTTGCGGATGGATTAAAGATTGACTCCGGTGGGGTCCATCGGGGAAAATGGGTTATCTTTGCCAGGGGTGACCGTCTTTTTTTCTGGGAATCCCTTATGGTAATAGCCGGGAAAAGGAGGCTTGGGGCAAAGGAATTTCATGAAGCTTTTTCGACGGGGAAGTCAGGGCGCCCCAGACCTCGCCATCTTTCGGTTTATGCCACCAAAATTCCTTGACCAAATTTTTGGAATGGTTTTTAATCATAATGTTTCATATTATTGACGTAATGAAAATTGGACAAAAATAATATCTTTAGTAATTTTAATTGGTTGTCTTTTTGGCACCATGATTGCTTTTGTTCTGCCAAAAGGAGGTAACGACTGGTTGTCACTAAAGATGAGCGGGTAGCGCCTAGTCTTTGGAAAAGGGGCCTCGGGATTGCGGCTCCCCGCGCCCGCTCCTAGACCCTTTCCCCCACTCTTCTGAGGGGATTTTCCAGGCGAAGAGTCGGGGTTGTCGCTTACTTTTTCGGCCTCCCCGCGGCGGGTTGGGAAAGGGTGCGGAGGAAAGGCAGGTAGGGGCGGGGTTACACAACCCCGGCGATTCCTGGTCGTCCCTGGGCGAGACTTTCCCAATACCCTTGCAACAGAACACCGGCCCGGGAAGGTTTGCCGTCCAGGGGGGCCTTTCGAACCCGTCGACGGCCATTTTTCACCATCAGGGTAATTCTCTGAGGTGGCATTCAACGTCATGGCTAGCAGAATCTTCGACATCATCATCTCCCTAATGGGACTGCTGATTCTCCTCCTGATGTTGCCGGTGATTGCCGTGTTCATCAAGATGGAATCCCCGGGGCCCGTGTTTTATGCTGGCCGGCGGGTGGGGAAGGGCGGCAAGCTCTTCAAGATGTACAAATTCCGCACCATGTATGAAACTCCCCAGCCCTTGGGGGTGAGCGTCTCACCCCACGGGGACCCCCGAGTCACTCAGGTGGGTCTGTGGCTGAGGCGCCTCAAGCTCAACGAGTTCCCCCAGTTCTACAACGTCCTCAAAGGGGACATGACACTGGTGGGCCCCCGCCCGGAAACTCTTGACATGGCGGAGAAGTATCCCCCCGAAGCCCAAAAGATTTTTTCCGTCAAGCCGGGGCTGGTGGGACCCAATCAGATTCTGGGGCGCAACGAAGAGGAGCTTTACCCCCGGGATGTGGACCCGGCGAAGTTTTACCTGGATGAAATCCTGCCCCACAAGCTCCCGGTGGACCTTCAGTACATTGAGACCAAGTCCTTTTTCCGGGACGTGAAATACCTCTTTCAGGGGGTCTGGATAACCTTCACTGGAGCCATTAGCCGCCAGCACTTAATGGATAACACCACCCAGATTCTGATGCTGGCCACCGATACGGTTTGTTGCCTGGCGTCGTTCACCCTGGCCCATTTCATCCGTTTCGAGAGTTTTGCCCCTGGTGAGATCACCTCGGCCTTTTGGTACATTTTGCCCTTTACCGTGCTAACCCGCATCCCCTTGCTGTTTTATTTTGGAGGCTACCAAACGCTGCTCCGCTATCTCAGCTTGAGGGACTTGTTGCGGGTTTTCAAGGCGGTTCTCGTGGGAAGCATGCTCCTGGTCATCTTTAGTTATTTCAGTGGCTTGCTGTTTATTAAAATAGTTCGCACCTCGACTTACGCCCGGGGGGTCTTCGTAATTGACTGGCTTTGCCTGACGATGATGCTCATAGGTTACCGGGTCGTTCTCAAAACCTTGCACCAGCGCTTTAATAAGGAAGAAGGTAACGGAGGGCCGCAACGGGTCGCCCTCATCTGGGGGTCAGGGGAGGAGGGTGTCTGGTGTCTCAGGTACCTGGCCCAGTGCCAGGATCCCCGATATTATGTGTTGGGCTTCATTGACGACGATGTCAGCCTCCAGCATAAGCGTATTGAGGGCTATAGAGTACTGGGAGACCGCCACCATCTGGAGATGCTGGCCCATCTTTACCGGGTTCAGGAACTTTTCGTGGCCATGACCGAGGTCCATCCGAAACGGTTGGATCAAATCAAGAAGCTCTGTCAGAGCCTGAATATTGTCCTTCTGCGGTTCGTACCCCGTACCGTCCAGGAGATCGTGCCCGCTTCCCAGGAAGAGGCTGAGACCGGGGCCCCGGCTTACTCCACGGTCTGAGGGGACCTGCTCGAGGAAAAGATACAGATGCGCGTGGTTATTCTAGCAGGAGGCAAAGGGGTGCGGTTGGCGCCTTTGACGGAGGTGATTCCCAAGCCTCTGGTGCCTTTAGGCGGCATGCCCATCATGGAGGTCGTCATCCGCCAGTTGGCGGCCCAGGGCTTTCGCCGCATCACTCTGGCGGTGGGGTACCTGTCCGATCTCATTCGAGCCTATTTTCAGGACGGCTCCCGCTGGGGCGTGGAAATCGATTACTCTTCTGAAGAGGAGCCCATGGGCACGGTGGGGCCCCTGACCTTAATTACCGGCCTGACAGACACCTTCCTGGTCATGAATGCCGACGTCCTTACCAACTTAAATTACCCTGACCTGGTTGCCCACCACCGGGCCCAGAAGAGCATTGCCACCATCGGGGCCTACGAGCGTCAGGTAAAAATCGATCTCGGAGTCATTATCAAGGACGGCCACGGGCGTATACGGGACTACTTGGAAAAGCCCACCAGCTCCCACCTGGTAAGCATGGGGGTATATGTTTTTGAACCCGAGGTGTTGAGTCTCATCAACGGCCAGAGTTACCTGGACTTCCCCGACCTGGTGCAGCGTTTGTTGGCCGCGCAAAAACCGGTTGGTTACTACTCCTTTTCCGGATATTGGCTGGATATCGGCCGGTATGAAGACTATCATCTGGCTACCCAGGAATTCGAATCAAAAAAGGGAGACTTTCTCCCTTAAAGGTCTTGCCTTGTTAGGTAAACTATATTATTATTAAAGATACGAGGATATCTACACAGATTTTCCTCCCCCTCGCCGGCAGGAACCTCCCCCATCTCCCCTCTTTCCTGCCGGTTTTTTTTGTGGTGACAACCTGGTAAGCCATCATCTCGGTTTCAGGACACCGAAGACCTCTTAACTTCACACTAATTCCTCTCAAGCCTGGGTGAAGGGAGACAAGACCAAGTACTAAGAAATATTTGCGGAGACGAGCTCTTCCCGATCCTGGTTATTTATAATCCCACCGCCCCGGGACTTGCCCTTTTCTTCAACTAGTTATAGTTATATCAGGAGGTTATGCTTTTTCTGCCGGGGTTCTTTAATAACTTCGAGAAAACAACAGGGAAACGTGCTAAGCTAGATCTCATAATTTTTTGAAGATACGCTAAACTTGTAATACTCGCAGCCCACGATGAATTGGGAGAAAGAATGCATCCTGGTGACTGGCGCCGGTGGCTTCATTGGCAGCCACCTGGTTGAGCGCCTAGTCGAGCTGGGGGCCCGGGTCCGGGCTTTAGTGCGGTACAATTCCCGCAATGATTGGGGCCTTTTAGAATTGCTGACCCCATCGGTTCAAAAGCGTCTAGAAATCATTTCAGGTGATGTTACCGACCCCTTTACAGTGTTACGGATCGTAGAAGGCTGCGACGTCATCTTCCACCTGGCCGCGCTCATTGCCATCCCCTATTCTTATATCGCGCCGAAACAATTCGTTGAAGTGAATTGCCTGGGAACCCTCAATCTTCTGGAGGCGGCCCGGCGCTTCGGGATAGGTCGTTTCGTCCACACCTCTACCAGTGAAACTTACGGCACGGCCCAATACACCCCCATCGACGAAAAGCACCCATTACAGGGCCAGTCACCCTATGCGGCCAGCAAAATCGGCGCCGACAAGTTGGTGGAAAGCTATCATCTCTCTTTTGGAATCCCCGCGACCATCATCCGCCCTTTCAACACCTATGGCCCCCGGCAATCGGCCCGGGCCGTCATTCCCACCATCATCAGCCAGGGTCTGCACGATGACGCCATCCGACTGGGATTACTAACTCCTCGCCGAGACCTGACCTTTGTGAAGGATACCGTGGAGGGCTTTATAAAAATTGCCGAGAGCCCTGACGCCATCGGGGAGGTTATGAATATCGGCTCTGGAACAACCATCTCTATTGGAGAACTAGCGGAGCGGATCATCGGGCTTATGGGGGAAAAAAAGCAGGTAGTTCATGAGGAGGATAGGCTCAGACCCCCGGCCAGTGAAGTGATGGAGCTTTGGTGTGATAACCGCAAAGCCCAAGCCCTTCTCGGCTGGCAGCCAAAAGTGAGTTTGGAGGAAGGGCTTCAAGAAACTATTATGTTTATCCGAGATCACCCAGAGCGCTATAAGCCAGAAATTTACAGCATATAAGCCAAGTTGAGACTTCTGCAACCGCGGTTTCTAAAGCGACGGTGAGGTAGAATTACCGCCCTCGGCTGTATTTTCGCAGGGGAAGGCGCCTGTCGCTCCATTAACCTTGCCCATTCGAAGTTTTTTGTTAAGAGGTCTCAAGTGAGGTTCCATTTCAAGTTAAGCTGATTTGATATGACCAATTGGAAAGTACCGTTGGCCGATGTAACCATTGGGGCTGAGGAGATTGAGGCGACGACCTCAATTTTAAAATCCGGCTGGCTCTCCATGGGGCCGGAAACCCGGCGCTTCGAAGAGGAATTCGCCCGCTTCCTGGGCGTGCCCCATGCTCTGGCGGTAACCAACGGCACCACCGCCCTGCATCTGGCCTGCCTGGCGATGGGCCTAGAGCCCGGGGACGAGGTTCTCTGCCCGGCCCTCACCTTTGTGGCCACCGCCAATGCCATCCTTTATACTGGAGCTCGTCCTGTTTTCGTGGACGTGGGAGGTCCCCGGGATCTCAATCTGTCGGTGGCGGACGCCAGCCGCAAGGTGAGCCCCCGCACCCGGGCCATTATGGTGGTTCATTACGCCGGATACCCCTGCGACATGGACGGCATCCGTGGGCTGGCAGATAGGCATGGACTGAAAATCATCGAGGACGCGGCCCATGCCCCGGGGGCGATATTTCGCACCGCGGACGGACCCAAACCCCTGGGCACTCTGGGGGACGTGGGGTGTTTCAGCTTTTTCGCCAACAAAAACCTGACCACCGGGGAAGGTGGCATGGTGGTGACCAGCGATCCCGAGGTGGCCGACAAGGTGCGCCTGGCCCGCTCCCATGGCATGACCACCCTCACCTGGGACCGGCACCGGGGCCACAGCTTCAGCTATGACGTCACGGCCCTGGGCTACAACTATCGCCTGGATGAGGTGCGGGCCGCCCTGGGCCTGATCCAGCTCGGAAAACTCCCCGCGGCTAACGCCCGGCGCCGGGAGCTCACCCGCCTTTATCGGGAGAGGCTTCATGAGATCACCGGCCTGACCCTGCCCTTCGCCCCGGAGCTCGAGGCCTCGGCCTGCCACCTGTTCCCCGCGGTCCTGCCCCCGGGAACGGACCGGGCCGGCTTCATGGAGGCCCTGGCAGGACGGGGCATTCAGACCAGCATCCACTATCCCCCCATCCACCGCTTTGCCCATTACCAGAGCCTGTGGCCCCCGGATTTTGACCACGGTCTGCCGCAGACGGAGGAGGTGACAGCCCGGCTGGTCACCCTGCCTCTTTTTCCTGGCATGACCGAGGCGCAATTGGAGCGGGTGGCGACCGCGGTGGAAGAGTTTTTCGGGGCGCATTAAGCTAGCATCGGCATCTTGCCCGTGCTTTAGGCGCTGAAAGCTCTTGGATCCATTGATCTGAAGGGGTTGGAGGGAGGGGCTTGCAGATTCCCGATATTTTCTTTAAACTCCCTAACGACCCTAACCGACGAGAACATGTATGGCAACGTCAGAAGAACGACAGAAAAACTCCCCTGACTGGCCCGCCGGAGACTGGTTCGTGGATCGGGACGGCCCTGTAGAGCTCATTGCGGTGGAAAAGCAAGGAGTCCTGGTCACCGGTAAAACCGCCTTCCAGGAATACGAAATCTTTGTGAGCGGTTTGTGGGGCAAGGCCCTTGTGCTGGACGGCCGCCTCCAATCCGCGGAACTTGACGAGTTCGTCTACCATGAAGCCCTGGTCCACCCGGTAATGGTGGCCCACCCGGACCCCCGCCGGGTTATGGTCATGGGGGGCGGGGAGGGGGCCACCCTGCGGGAGGTGCTGCGCCATCCGGGGGTTACCCGGGCGGTGATGGTGGACATCGACGAAGATTTGGTGAAGGTGTGCCGAAAATGGCTCCCCACCTTTCATGGCGGCGCCTTTGACGATCCCCGGACGACCCTGGTATTCGCCGACGGGCGGGCCTGGCTGGCGGACCAGCCGGACGGCTCCTTCGACGTGATCGTCCTGGACCTCCCCGAGCCCCTGGAGGTGGGACCGGCCCTGCTGCTCTTCACCCGGGAGATGTACGAGCTCGTCCGCCGGAAGCTCGCCCCCCGGGGCCTTATGGCCGTACAGTCCGGCTCGGCCAGCATGGAGGTGCGCCTCATGGCCGACATCAACTGGACCCTGAGGGCCGTTTTCCCTGAAGTGGCGCCCTATGCCGCCTTTGTCACCAGCTTCATGGACCTCTACGGTTTCCACGTGGCCGGGGGAGAGGACTTTACGTGGCCCAGCGCTGCCCACATCGCTACCTGCCTGGCGAACCGGGGCATCACAGGTCTCGGCTGGTTCGAGGCGAAGTTTGCCGCCTGTCTTCCTCAGTTGCCGCTCTATCTGCAAACTTGTTTGGCCCAAAAAGGGCGGGTCCTCACCGACGCCGAGCCCTATGGGCCCCGACCCGGGGAGCGGCTCACCTATTAGACGCTCGTCGGTCCCATGGCCGCTTGCCGATGCGGTTCGGGTCAGTAGAAATCAATTTTTCTGAAGGAGGATACAGATTACTAGTATGGCTCATCGCAGAATCGGAGTGTATGTAGATTCCATGAACATCATGCGCAATGGCGGCTACGGCATGCGCTATGAAGTCATCCGTCGTTTGACCGGGAACAACACCGACGAGGTAAGCCGCCTCAATGCCTACGTGGCCATTGACGAAGAGCGGGCGGCCTCTGACCCGGCCTATAAAAATACGTTGAACTTCATCCTCACCCTGAGAGATTTGGGATTCAAGGTGGTGGAAAAGGCCATCCGCTGGTACACGGACGAATCAGGGCGGACCTATGGCAAGGCCAATCTGGATATGGAAATGGCCCTGGACATTATTGCCCAGTCGGAACGCCTGGACCTCATCTATCTGTTTACCGGGGATGGCGACTTCGGCAGTGTGGTGACCATGGTGCAGAACAAGGGCTGCCGGGTGGAGTTGGTGGCCTTTGCCAACGTGTCAACACGCCTGCGCCGGGAAGTGGACCTGTTCATCCCCGGCTATTTGGTGCCGGGGCTTTTACCCACGGCCACCCGCTTCGCCGGGGCGCCCAACTGGGGTGAGACCGGCGGCCGGGTCCGGGGCATCTGCACCGCCTACTTTTTGGATCGGGCCTACGGGTTCCTGCGCTTCATGCACGGCTACGGCAAACTCTGGCTCACCGACACCCGCCAGGAGGAGTCCCCTTATACCTCGGTGTTCTTCATGGAAAAGGACCTGCCTCCCGGCATCCACCCGGAGAACCTTCCCAGCCGGGACTACATCATGGAGTTCACCCTTTCCGAAGGGGAAAAAGGCTTCGTGGCCAGCGACATCGAATTGGTGTATAGGTATTAGTTTTGAGTTTTTTAAAAAAGATTTCGATATCTTAAACAATCACAACTCGAAACTAGATACGTTATGTGCTAGCGAAAGGAAGGTGTCTGGTGCAAGACTTGAAAGTCCTGTTCGTAGTATCCGAAGCGGTGCCCTATGCCAAGACCGGCGGTCTGGCAGACGTGGCCGGCACGCTGCCGTATGCCCTCCAGGAACTGGGGGCGGACGTCAAGGTCCTGATGCCCTATTATGGGCAGATTAAACAGAAAGATATCCCGGTGGTCAGCGCCGCGGAGAGCCTGGTGGCTGCGGCCGGGCCCCTCAGCCTGGATTTTAATGTCCTGACTCCCGCCGCAGGTGATCAGCCCTTTTACTTCGTGGAGCGGGACGAGTTCTATGAACGGAGTCAGCTCTACGGCACCCCCAAGGGGGACTACTTCGACAACCTGGAGCGCTTCAGCTTTTTCTGCTCCGCGGTGTTGCCCTTCTGTGAGGCTCTGGAGTTCAAGCCCGACGTTATTCACTGCCATGACTGGCAGGCCTCACTGGTGCCGGTGTATCTCAAATATCGCTGGGTCTATGAAGCCATCTTTGCCAGGACCCGAAGCCTTCTCACCATCCACAATCTGGCCTACCAGGGCCTCTTCCCCAAGGAGCAGTTCCCACTCCTCGGCCTGAATTGGTCTGCTTTTTCCATGAACGGCCTGGAGTACTATGACAAAGTCAACTTACTCAAGGGGGGGATTGTTTTTGCCGACGCCATCAACACCGTGAGCCGGGGCTATAGCCAGGAGATCCAGACCGAGGAGTACGGCTACGGCCTGGAAGGCGTGCTGCGCACCCGGGCCAAGGCGCTCTTCGGCATCGTCAACGGCGTCAACTATGAAGACTGGAACCCCGAAACCGACCCGCTCATCACCGCCAATTACGGCCCGTCTGACCTGAAGGGCAAAGCCAGGAACAAGACCGCCCTGATGAAGGCCTACGGGTTGGACAAGAAGCTGGCCAAGGCCCCCCTCCTGGGCATCATCTCCCGCCTGGCCGACCAGAAGGGCTTTGACCTGGTAGCCGAAGTGCTGCCGGAGCTCATGGCCCAAAACGTCATGGTGGTCATCCTGGGCACCGGCGAGGAAAAGTATCACGAGTTGCTCACCGCCGAGGCCCTCAAGTATCCGGGGCAGTTGGGGGTAAAAATCGCCTTCGACAACCAGCTGGCGCACCTCATCGAAGCCGGCTCCGATATGTTTCTCATGCCTTCCCACTACGAGCCCTGCGGCCTGAACCAGATGTACTCCATGAAGTACGGCACCGTGCCCGTGGTGCGGGCCACGGGGGGGCTCCTGGATACCGTGACCCCCGTAGACCCGGCCAAGGGCGCCGGCACCGGCTTCATGTTCACGGAATACTCCGCCGAGGCCTTCTTGGAAGCCCTCAACGCGGCCATCACTGCGTTCCAGGACAAAAAACTTTGGAAGAAAATCGTGCTCAACGGCATGAACGCAGACTTCTCCTGGAGCGCCTCGGCCAAGGCGTACCTCGCCCTGTACGAGCGGCTGGTGAAGGGAGAAGTGTGAAATTGAGGGGAGGGCCGGGGGACCTGAGGCCCCCCGCCCTCCCCTCAAACTCCCCTCCCCACCCCCGCATAGTGGCCGGGGAGAAGGAGGCTCATGAGCCTCCTCCTCCCCGGTTTTATTTTGCCCTAAAGGGATTGGGGGTGGGGGCTTGGGGGATAAGACCAGGTCCGCATCAAGAATGTAGCCGCAGCCTTTAGGCTGCGCTCTTGCCAGTTGATAGCTTTTAACGCAGGCTGAAGCCTGCGGCTACAGATCCCCACACCTGAGATGCGAAATTTGGGGTCAACTCTGAGGCGCTTGTTAGGAGTCTTTTTTGCGAAATAACTCCAATTCAAGCGCTCTTTTCTCCTCGTACTGCCTTATGACAGTTCGAATTGCCTCTAGGACATATCGGTAATCGTCATGACCCACAATTTTCGTTGTGTATGTGGTTGCATGAAATAAATTGCTATAACGATTAAGTATATCCCTTCCCTCTTTCAATAACTGCTCGATGTTCTTTAAGCTAAGAGGGTAATCATTAGGGAGATTAAGGTCCTTAGATGCATGCTTTGCACTTTTATGAACTATAATATTGTTTCCGCCAAATGAGAAGGGTCTTCACAGACGGGTTAGCTTCACTTACGTAATGAATGTCCTTTTTTAGCTGCTCTATATCTGGTTTAGTTGGACCGGAAGCAAGAGAATCTACAAATGGATTATCCTTAAGGCGTTCTCGAAAATGTTCGACATCAAAAATATTGATATTAGCCAATATAGTATCAAGAAAATTCCTTAGGTTAAGGGATGAGCTGTGTTGATCATAAATTCTACAAAGCCGAGACAACACTGTATCTATATGCGCTCGGAAAGTAAGAGACCAAAATGCCAGTGATTGATTTAGCTCAGTAACATAGTTATTTACATCTGATTTAAGATCAGAATATAGCCTAAAATGGAACCACGCACTTACCATTTCGTCTGCGAGAGCCTTGAGAAGTTGGCCAAATTCCTTTGAATCCCTAATCATGATTTGCATCGTATTATCACCTAAATTTTAACTATAACATTTGATTGCACCTTAATAAAATAGCTTTACTGTTTTTCAGCCCCTCAAGAAGCTTCATTTCCCAAACTTCCGCAACCGCAGGCTGTTCGTGACCACGCTGACGGAGCTCAGGGCCATGGCCAGGGCGGCCAGGCCGGGGGAGAGGAGTCCGATGGCGGCCGCGGGAATGGCTATGGTGTTATAGCAAAAGGCCCAGAAGAGGTTCTGGCGGATGATACGCATCATATGGCGGGAGAGTTGGATGGCCTGGGGGATAAGGGCCAGGTCGTCCCGGATGAGGGTCAGGTCCGCGGCCTCCAGGGCCACGTCCGCGCCGGTGCCCAGCGCAATGCCCACGTCGGCCTGGACCAGGGCGGGGGCGTCGTTGACCCCATCCCCGGCCATGGCCACCACTTCGCCTTGGGCCTGGAGTTCGGCGATTCTTTGGGCCTTGTCCCCGGGGAGCACCTCGGCCATGGTGTGCTCGATGCCCACCTGAGAGGCCACCGCGGCCACGGTTTGCCAGTTGTCGCCGCTGATGAGATTCA
>CBFDAH010000002.1:0-63326 GCA_965602785.1 uncultured Syntrophobacterales bacterium | reverse complement strand
ATGGGACAGGACGCATGTTTTAAAATAATATCTCTCGAGAATTATCAGGGTAAATAGAACTTTGATAAAAATAACGATACCTGCTATTGTTAGGGACAGTAAAAAAAATATATGATGTTCGCATGAAAGTAGCACTTATCGGCCTCGGAAATATCCTCATGCGGGACGAAGGGGTGGGCGTCCATGCCATCAAGGTGGTGCAGGAGCACTACCAGGTCCCCCCGGAGCTCGACATCGTGGACGGCGGCACCGCCGGTCTGGACCTGTTGCCTTTCCTGGAGGGCCGGGACCGGGTGCTCTTCGTGGACGCGGTGGACTTCGGGGAGGCACCGGGCTTCATCGGGATCCTGAAAAACGAGGCCATTCCCCAGGCCTTCGGCAAAAGCAAGGGCTCTCTGCATCACTTGGGACTGGCGGAGGTCCTGGCCACCGCCCGGCTCCTGGATGCTTTAC
Source organism: uncultured Syntrophobacterales bacterium (assembly GCA_965602785.1). Lineage (GTDB taxonomy): Bacteria > Desulfobacterota > Desulfobaccia > Desulfobaccales > 0-14-0-80-60-11 > JBGSLA01. The sequence continues at coordinate 62,873 of CBFDAH010000002.1, read as the reverse complement.
CCCAAGAAGTCTGCCTCCTGGGCATCCAGCCCCAATCCCTGGAGGTGGGTTTGGAGCTGACCGATGTCCTGCAGGAGAAACTGGAGCTCCTGGTGGGGCAGATCGCCGCCACCTTGCAGGACTGGGGCCTCCCTTTTGTCCGGCGCGCCCCGGCACCCTCCCCTTCCTGATGGCCGGCTGAAAACCCATTCCAAATGGGAGGACTTGAAAATAGAGTTTATGGCAGGTGGCAGAGGCGTCTCGCCTGTGGAGGCGCAGGCTAAAGCCTGCGGCTACAGAAAATACCCCTGCCCAGGCTTTCCGTCTGAGGGGGGGAAGGAGCTTGTGGGAGGGGGAGGGAGGGAGGCCGCCAATCACTAGCCCCCTCCCTCTAGATGACTTTTCAGCTTGCCGTGGGTCTGAGGCCGTCCCAGCATTTCAGGCAGAGAGACCAGGGCGCCAGGCCCAGGGCCTCCACAAAGGCCTCGAGACTGTTGTACTTGACGGAATCGGCCCCGATTCTTTGCGCTACCCAGGCTTCCATCTCCCGCAACTGATCCATGGAAGTAATGTCTCCCTGGTGGAAGTACTGCCGGGCCAACAGTTCTTCATAAGTGCGGGTGGAAATGCCGAAATCGCAGGGGTACATCAACGGGGGACAGGCTACCCGGACGTGCACTTCCCGAGCCCCGGCCTTTTTCAAGTCATGAACCTTGTTGAGGATTTGGGTGCCCCGCACGATGGAGTCATCACACAGCACGATGCGCCGGTTTTTCACGGCGTGGTGCAGCACCGACAGCTTGCGCTTGGCCATTCGCTCCCGGGCCACCTGGGTAGCCTGGGTATAACTTCGGTCCGCATAGCGGTTGTATAAAAAGACCTCCTGGTAGTTGAGGTTGGAGCGCATGTGGTAACCGATGGCGTGGCCGATGCCGCTCATGGGCACCGGGGCCACCAGATCGGCGTCCACGTTACCCTCCTCCTCATCTCTCTGGGCCAGGCGGGCCCCCAAATTGTTCCGGGCCTCCAGGACGCAGAGGCCGTCGATGCAGGAGTCCATGCTGGCGGTATAGGCCCATTCAAAGGCGCAGTGGGCTTGTCGGGGAGAAGGAAGCTGCTTCACGCTGTGAAATCCATGTTCATTGATGAGAATGATCTCCCCGGGCTCCACGTCACGGACCACCTCCATATCTAAATTCTGCAAGGCACGGGACTCGGAGCAGACCGCATACTTCCCCCGCCCCTGGCCAAAAATGAGAGGGCGGAAGCCATACACATCCCGGGCGGCGTAGATTCCATCGCGGGATAATATAAGCAGAGAATAAGCCCCTTTTATCTTATCCGCCAGGGTGGCGATGCCGGCCACCAGGTCTTTTTTCCCCAGGACGATTTTGGAGATGATCTCTATATTGTAAGCCCGCCAAAAGGTCGTGCCTTCCTCCATCATCTCCCGGGTGATCTCATCCGCGTTGATGATATTGCCGCTGAAGGCCAGGGCAATTTCACCCAAGAGTGAATGCCATTTCACCGGCTGGCGTTCTTTCAGGCTCACGTGACCGATACCCCAGTTGCCCGGCAGCGAGGCCAGATCCCGGTCGGTAAAGCTATTCAAGACCTTGCCGTGATGGGTGACCTGGTGGATCTGGCCTTCAAAAGTGGCAATGCCGCAATACTCCTGGCCCCGGTGCTGCAACAGGTCGATGCCCTGGTAAATCTCATAAGCGCACGGCCCCTCCGCATACAAGCCGAACACCCCGCAGTTATCCCGAATCTCCTTCATGAGCCTGCCCTTTCTGGTTTTCTCCCGAGAGCGCCATGGAGCACTCCGTTTTAAGAGAGTAGCTGAATCATAGAGGAGAAACCCACTATGTCAAGAGGAGAAATTGTCCTGGCAGCCCATTGGAGGGCGAAGCGTTCCCATCATCGGTATGGCCTGAATTTCACTGAAATGGGATGGCGCGGGAAAGGGCAACTCCACCAGGGCAGCTCACCTGTCCTTCCGGGACGCCTTCTGCTATGATGGGGTCATGCCGGTGAGCGACGAGTTCCTGGAATACATACTGGACCAATTGTCGACCTGGGGGGAGGTGCGGGCCAAGCGCATGTTTGGCGGCGCGGGGCTCTACTGCCAAGGCACCATGTTTAGCCTTATTGCCGACGATGTCCTCTACTTGAAAGTCGGCGATGCCAATCGGCCGGACTTTGAGGCTGCCGGCTCCAAACCCTTTCGGCCCTACCCGGAGAAGAAAACCATCATGCCGTATTGGGAAATACCGGAAGATGTGCTGGAGGATCGGGACGAGTTGGCGCGGTGGGCCAACAAAGCCCTGGCGGTGGCGCAGCAGGGCAAATGATCAGCCCTCACCTGGATAATTCTTTTATTTATCTTAAAACGCTTATGCCCTTAGCTCCGACCTATCTCAGCACGACTGACTTCCCCCTCACCCTAACCCTCTCCCCCATTGGGGAGAGGGAAAAAGGCAGGAACTTGAGCCTGGCCCTGGCTCACCATAAGCTCTTCTCCCTCTCCCCCCGTCGGCGGGGGGAGAGGGATGGGGTGAGGGGGGCGACACCTGAAGTAGATTCCTTTTGGGCTCTTTAAGCTTAAACAGTCCAAGCTTGCCTCTGCCAAGCTTTTTGCGGAGCTAAAAACATAAGCGATTATCTTAAATTTGAGACCTCTGAAAAAATGTCTCAAGTCGTCAATGTGAAGGTAGCTACGGCGCCCTCGCCGGTGCCAGAATATTGACACCCGCGGGCGGCTAGCATAAATCAGCATAAGTAATTGAGCGCATCCTTAAAGATAAGGAAGGCATAAGTCCCCCTTTGAAAAAGGGGGATTTAGGGGGATTTTCAAGCGGATAGACAAATCCCCCCTAACCCTCCTTTAAAAAAGGGGGGAATAAAAACGTCTTTTTAATAATCGCTAACTTTGGGAACTAAGAACTAGTCTGCCTCGCGGTTACTTTTACAACCGATTTATTTAAGTGGCCTCCACGTATTTCTCTCTCAATGACGCCGTCTCCCCAGGAGAACAGCCACAGCCCATGGCCCACATAAGGATACAAGGGGAAAATTATGAGGCCCGGTGCGAGCATTGCGGCGCCTGGCGGCCCATAGAACCCCGGCAGATGGGGGCGGACGGCTTTTTTGTCCACTGGCAGGCTGATTTCACCTGCTGTGGGGTGCAGCAGACTGCAGGATTCACCGCGGAAAAAGACGAAATCGACTTCCACTGAGACCACCGGAAAAATTGCCCGTGGCCCTGCAAGGGGATTCATTCTTTAATAACGGCGTTTTTTGATAACCGGCACGGTTTTTCCTTCAGCCATTGCTTCGAAGGTCCTTTCGTAGGGTGCGTCTTACGCACCAGGCGAGTCTTGTTTGGCGCGCCTGAGGCGCCCTATAAGCTAATTTTCCTTTAGTTTACCGTGGGGTGGACGATTACCTTGGTAAACCGGAGAATACAGGTATGGGTTTGGTGAGCTGCCGGGAATGCGGCCAGGAGGTGAGCGACTCGGCTAAGACCTGTCCCCACTGCGGTGTGCCCCATCCGGGGAACCCGGCCTGGCAGGGGACCGGCTTTGAGTGGCGGTCCACTCGGACCTACGCAGGGTATCCCCTCGTCCACGTGGCCTTCGGCAAGGACGCCCGGGGCAGGCGGCGGGTGGCCAAAGGGGTCATTGCCATCGGCCAGTTCGCCATAGGTCTTATCGCCGTGGCCCAGTTCGGCGTCGGACTGCTCTTTGGCTTCGGCCAGTTCATCTTCGGGTTCACCGCCCTGGCCCAGTTCGCCGGGGCCTTGTACTTTGGCGTGGGGCAGTTCGCCACCGGCTACATCGCGGTGGGGCAGTTTGTCCTAGCCTACTACGGCCTGGCCCATATGGGACTGGCGGCCCACCTTTGGAGCCCCGGTCACCGGGACCCTCAGGCGGTGGCATACTTCCGCCATCTATGGGAAACCCTGCGAGCTTACGGGAAATTCCTATAATATTTTTCGTGAGATTTCACACAGGCGAGACACCTTTGCCACCAACTTCTCCCTAAGACTCTCGCCTCTGCTGTCTGGGGTCTAAAGGGGATTATTCATTTTATCGGGCTGTGCCTATCATTATTTGCCCTGGCGACTCATGCCCCTCGCCTCTTTCCAAGCCATCTCCCCAACCCCTTACACATATACGGTAGCGCGGGCTTCCAGCCCGTGCTGCTCGGGCAAGATGCCCGTGCTACCGTGAAATGGGGCAAGGTAGAGAATTTATAGTGACAGGGCTTCTTTGCCCCAGGGCGGGGAGTCAGTGGTCCCTCGGCCCGCCCCCTCCCCTTTTTCCCCTAAACCAGCCCACTCACCCCGCCCCATCCCTCCGCAAGCGGGAGCGTACTTGCTCCACCAGGTTGTGGAACTCGGGGATCTGAAGCGGCCATAACAGCGCCACATAGAGGACCATCCCCAGAAAGATGGCCCCGGCCAGGGCCAGAATTTGCCCCAGCAGGCCGCTTCCCAGCCTGGCAATGGCAAAGGTGTGCGCCCCGTAAACCACCCCGGCCATAATTATGGAGGCGCCGGTGACTTTGGCCAGGGTGGAGAGAAGAGCTCCCACCTCATAGCCTTCCACCTTGCGGTACAGCACGGCCGCCAGGAACAGGAGGTTAAACAGCATGCTGACAGAGGTGGACAGGGCGATGGCCCGGTGGGACAAGGACGCCAGGGTCAGATTGATGACCACCAGGTTGGCGGCCACGGTGAGGAAGCTCCCCAAGACCGGGATCCTGGTGTCATCCAGGGCATAGAATACGGGAACCAGGATCTTCACCCCGGCGAAGGCGACAAGCCCCAGGGAGTAAAGGGTCAGAGCGGCTGCGGTCTGCTGCGTGTCCCAGGCGGTGAAGCGTCCATGCTGAAAAATAACGGCGATAATGGGCTCGGCCAGAGCTATGAGGCCCGCGGCGGCCGGTAGGGAAAGGAGCATGGCGAGAGACAGGGAGGACTGGAAGGCCCCTTTCATGGCAGGCAGGTCCCGGTGCGCCGCAAAGCGGGCGACCACCGGCAGGGTGGCCACTGCCAGAGCCACCCCAAAGAGCCCCTGGGGCAGGTGCACCAGGCGGTAGGCGTAATTCAGCCAGGAGATGCTCCCCTGTGCGCAACTGGAGGCATAGAACGTGTTGATGAAAATGTTGATCTGGCTGGCGGACAGGCCCACCACCGCTGGGAGCATGAGCCTGAAAATCTGGCGCAGGCCCTGGTCCCGCCAGTCGAAGACCGCCTGAGGCCGAAACCCCACCCGCCGGAGCTGGGGGGTTTGAATTAACAGCTGGAAAAGACCCCCCACCAGGGTGCCTATGGCCATGCCCACGATGGCGGGAACCCCAAAGCGCGGCAAAATCAGGGCAAAGCTCACCCCTACCACGATGGAGCCCAGGTTGAAAAAGCTGGAGGCCAGGGCGGGTATGAAAAATTTCCCCTTGGTGTTCAGGATGCCCATGGCCACCGCCGCCAGGGACACCAGAAGCAGAAAGGGAAACATGATCCGGGTCATGGCCGCGGTGAGTTCCAGCTTCCCTGCCACCAGGCCGAAGTCCGGGGCCATGAGCCTCACCAATTGGGGGGAGAAGATGATGCCCAGGAGGCTGATCCCCCCCACCAGGAGGCCAAGACAAACAATGACGTTGTTGGCCAGCCGCCAGGTGCGTTCGGGTCCTAACCGCTGGTCATAGTGGGTGAAAACGGTGACAAAGGCGGTGGACAGGGCCCCTTCGGCGAAGAGGTCCCGGAGCAGATTGGGAATGCGGAAGGCGACGACAAAGGCGTCAATGGCGTAACCGGCCCCGAAAAGACCGGCAAACACCTGCTCCCGGACGAGGCCCAGGATACGGCTTAAGAAGACGGCCACACTCATGGAGCCGGCCGCTCGGGCAATTTTTCCGGTGTGGTCCTGGGATGACTGGTTCAAGCGCCAGCCCTATGGGAAAACGTTGTGCAGGGAGCCCGGGAGTGAGCTCTCAAGTCCCGGACCCGACCCTGGAGAGGGACGAACACCTACCTTCCTTAATTTGACCAGGGTGACACCCCGAGGTTTTGGTTCAGCCGGTTTTGCCTCGCGCTTTTTTCGAAGACTTGGTCGACCCCCGGGAGGTTTTCTTTTTCTTTCTCGTGGCTTTAGTGGACGCCCTGCCTTTTTTCTTACGCTTTGACCTCACCTTGGCCTTTTTAGATTTAAAGGCCGAAGTCCGCTTCCTCTTGAGTTTACGTAACTTCGTCCCCGTCGAGGGCTTGGTGGGAGGCGAAAGAGTAGGCGGACTCGTTGGGTGCAAATGAGCATAGACCGGCTCACCGCCCGGTTGTTGCTGTCTGAGCGACGGTAGTGGCTTATGGGGTGCGGCTTTGCTTGCTAGCCGAGCCTCGCCCTCGGTCAATCCCAGAATTCCCGCCAGACTGACTTTCTGACCCTGGGTAGGCGGGGTCAGCCAGAAAATGAGCCAGAGGGTGAATCCCAAAATTATGGCCCCTCCAGCCAGGGTTACCCAGCGGGGCCTCGCCTTGGCCTGCGTCCTTTGAAAACGATAATTCTGCCGCCGGCACCAGGCTACTATGAGGGCGTAAATCCCATAAGCCGCAAGTATAAATAGGATGGTTGGCAGCAAGATTTTTTTTCTTTCTGAAAGGTTGTCCCAAGTTAGCAGGTTCGCCATCTCAAGTCAACCATTTCTTAGGAGTTCTTATCAGGAAAATCCTTATCAGGAAAATCCTTATGTCATAATATTGACACCGATGTTTTTTTCATGTACTAGGGAGGTGATGAAACCCCACGCCAGCATTTTAGTGGTGGAAGACGATCGGGCCCAACGGGAAGCCCTCCAGGAAATCCTGCAGCACGAGGGCTACGAGGTGGAAACCGTTCCCGACGGCGAAACCGGTCTTCAGCGCCTTAAAGAGCAGGGTTTTGACCTGGTGCTCACGGACATGGCCCTCCCAGGGGTCGGCGGCCTGGACATCCTGAAATTCCTGGTGCGCCATCAACCCCATTGCCTGTGCATCATCGTCACCGGCTATGCCACTGTCAAAAACTCGGTGGACGCCATGCGCCAGGGGGCCTATGACTACCTACCCAAGCCGGTGGACCCCCAGGAACTAAGGCTGGTGGTGCAACGTGCCCTGGAACACCGCCGTCTCCAGCAAGAGAACCTGGAACTCAGAAAGCAACTGGACAAACGTTTCGGCTTTGCCAATATCATCGGCACTAGTGAGCCCATTACTAAAGTTTTTGACCTCATCCGCAAGGTGGCGGACACTGATTCCACGGTGCTCATCTTGGGGGAGTCGGGCACGGGCAAGGAGCTCATCGCCCGGGCCATCCACTATAACAGCCACCGCCGCCAGGGTCCCCTGGTGCCGGTAAACTGCGCCGCCATTCCCGAGGAACTCCTGGAAAGCGAACTGTTCGGCCATGAACGGGGAGCCTTTACCCACGCGGTGCGGACCCGCATCGGCCGTTTTGAACAGGCCAATGGCGGCACCATGTTCCTGGACGAAATCGCCGACATGAGCCCCGGTCTCCAGGTGAAGCTGTTACGGGTCCTCCAGGACCATTCCTTCGAGCGCATCGGGGGGATCAAGAGCATCAAGGTGGATATCCGAGTCATCGCAGCCACCAACCAGGATCTGGAAGATCTGGTGCGCCGGGGCGGGTTTCGGGAAGACCTTTACTACCGCCTGAACGTCATCCCCATCCGGGTCCCCCCTTTAAGGGAACGGCCCGGCGACATCATCCTCCTGGCGGCCCACTTCCTCCAGGAATTCACTCAAAAAAAGAAAAAGCCAGCCAAGCGCCTGAGCCCTAAAAGCTTGGAGTTCCTTAACAACTACCCCTGGCCGGGGAATGTCCGGGAGCTGGAAAATCTCATGGAACGGCTGGTAATTCTTACCGATGGAGACACGGTGGAGTTGGAGGATTTGCCCCAACGATTCCAGGCCTCCACCAGTCTGGGTCTAGAAACCGAAAGTCTAGACTTTCCCGGGGAAGGTGTCAATTTCACCCAAGCTCTAAAAGACTTCGAGCGCCGCCTGATTCTGAAGGCTTTGGACAAGAGCGATTGGGTAAAGAGCCGGGCCGCCCAGCTCCTCCGCCTGAACCGTACCACGCTTATTGAAAAGATGAAAAAACAAAAGATCGTCAACCCGGGTGCGGCCCCCCGGGCCAAGTCTCAGTGATGTCAAAAAAATGACAAAAGCATTTCCTTGTCGTTGACGCCCGCCTGAAGCGCCTCATTCTCTCTTTCTTATTTATCATTAAATATCAGCATCTTATTCGAACCAGGTCCAACTCTGCCTGGTTGGTACGCCTCTTGCTCTCTGAAGGCGAGAGGCAAACGAGATGTCGAAAAACAGACAGTGGCTGCGTTCCTGGCAGGGGTTCGAGCTTTTTTTGACCATGGCCCTAATTATGTCGGTGGCCGTTCTCCCGGCCCAGGGGGGAAGCCCTCCCGCATCTGCCGGGGAAGGGTCCATGTCATATAAAACCCCTTATGTGGTTCTTTCGGGGGAGTTTTTTCAGGCCATGGAGAAGCTGGCGAACTCAGAGGTGGTAACCGGCGATCCCCAACAGAAATTCCTGGAACAGATCGCCACCGCCCAGCGGTTTATGGTCAAGACCAACCTCACCCTTATTCAACAGAATGAAAAGATCATCCACCTCCTGGAAGAACTCAATCGCCAGCGCCAGAGCGGAGGACGCTGAGATGCCCGGGGGGCGGTGGCGCACCCTCCTGACTTTGGTATGCCTGGTGATGTGCACGGGGTGGGCGCTGGACGCCGCCGCCCACCGGCGGGTCGGTCTACCCCTCCCTCGCCCGGCCTCCCCTCCTGCCACCGAGCCCTCGACATCGCCAGCCCCCAAAACCTCCGGACCCCTGTCCCTGAAGCCGGAGGCCTATTGGAAGAGATTAAAAGCCCAGGAAAAGGCGGGGGAGTTGGCCGCGGCCTGGGAATCCGGGTGGGCCCTGGTGAATCTTTTTCCCCAAGCCCCCCAGCGGCAGGCCACCCTCCTCACCTTGGCGAACTTGGCGAAACAACAGGGGGAACAGGAAAAAGCCGTGGAACTGTATGCCTTCCTCGCCTGTCTGCAATCCGGGACTTCGGAGGCGGCCAGGGTCCGCCTGACTGCGGCCCGTCTGGAGCTCTCCCGGGACCTGACCCACAGCGATCCGGTCCGGGCTTTGCGGCTTTTCCTGGAAAAAGTGGCGACCCTGCCCCCCGGAAATCCGCCCGAGACCTTGCAGGAGCCCCTCAGGGCGGGATGGCGGGCCGTGGCCCAAAAGGTGCGCGCCACCGTCAGCCCTCCCCTCTCTTTAGTGGAAGAGGTTTTGGAGCTGTGGCATCTCCAGCCCCAAGGTAGTGAATCCCCGGAGGCGGCCCTGCTGTTGGCCGACATCCTGAAAGATCACGGCCTCCTGGAAGAAGCCCAAGCCCTGCTAACCAGGTGGGGCAAACACCACACTTTCCAGTGGCAGCGCAGGCTTAAAAGCAATTCCCTGGAGCTGGCCTGGCTGTCCCGGGGCTGGCAGGGGCTCACCGACACTTGGCACCAGGAGCCCTCCGGTAAAGAAGAGAAAAAGTCTCTCCTGCACTCCTGGCTGGCCTGCCGGGAAGCCGGTGGCCTGTCCTTCTCCGTCGGCTGGGCCACCACCGCGGGTGAGACCCTGCTACCGTGGTTACTGCCCCAGGCAGCCAACGCTGCGGAACGGAAGATACAGACACCGGCTTTGGCAAAGGCTTGGCAAAACTCGTGGCCGGCCCCCTTGGACCGCTGCCTCCAGGCCGCGTTGGCCCGACGCTACTTGACCCAGGGCGACTTTTCCCGGGAAGCCCAAGTTTACCAGATGATGGCCGAGAAGTCGGCCGGCGGGAACCTGACCCCCTTTTACCAGGACCGCCTCGGACTGAGCCGCCTGAGGGAGGGTCAATTGGATGCCGCCCAGACAGTTTTCCATGTTTTGGCCCAACATGGTGACCTTTTCTGGCAGCGCCTGGCCCGGGTGCGGATGGGGGACCTGGAACTGGCCCGCCTCCAGAAGGAACCTTCCCCCTGAGTCTTGTTGAGGATGACTGCATGAAGCAACAAGCCATTTTGGTAATCGACTCCCACCGTATGTGGGAAGAGGTACGACTGCGGTTGGAAAAAAAGCTCCAGGTGGAACTGGCCCAGGTGGACACATTTGAGCGCGGCCGTGACCTGCTCCGGGAGCGCTTCTTCCTGGCAGTGATGCTGGCGGAGGAACTCCCGGAGCAGACGGCTGGGGCCTTGCTGGCCGAAGTAAAAAAGGGCCACCCGTTTCTCCCCGTTTATCTGGTTTCCCGGCGGCCCACGGTGGAGGGAGCGGTGGCCGCCATGCGGGGCGGGGCCCAGGACTACCTGGCCGCACCTCTCCCCTGGGAAAAGTTGTCCGCCGTTCTTGAGCCTTACCTCAAAAATGGCCGGGAACCCGGGCCGGCAGCCAAGCTGAAAGACGCCGGCCATGGTGTGTCACGCCCCGTTATCACTCGGGATCCGGCCATGCTTCACATCCTGAGGATGGCCAAGGCCGTGGCCCCCACCCAGGCCACCGTGCTTATCCAGGGGGAGTCAGGTACCGGCAAGGAAATTCTGGCCCGTCACCTCCACACCCACAGCGACCGGTCAGGAGGCCCCTTCGTGGCCGTTAACTGTGCCGCCCTGCCGGAGGGGTTGCTGGAGAGCGAACTCTTCGGCCACGAGAAGGGCGCTTTCACGGGCGCTTTAATGCGTAAATTGGGAAAATTCGAACTGGCCAACAGCGGCACCCTGCTGCTGGATGAAATCAGCGAGATGCACCCTCACCTCCAGGCCAAACTGCTTCGAGTGCTCCAGGAAAATGAAATCGACCGGGTGGGGGGTCGCCACCCCATTCCCATCAACGTCAGGGTGGTGGCTACCACCAATCAGGATCTCCCGGAACTTATGCAAAAAAACGAATTTCGGGAAGACCTTTTCTACCGTCTCCAGGTGATCTCCTTAACTCTGCCACCCCTCCGGGAGAGACGGGGGGACATTCCCCTGTTAGCCGAGTATTTCCTGCAGCGTTATGCCCAACTCTTTGGCAAAAAAAACCTGAAATTGACCTCCGCCGCTCAGGCCTCCCTGACCAAGCCCCCCTGGCCCGGGAACATCCGGCAGTTGGAAAACGCCCTGGCCCGGGGGGTGCTCCTGGCGGAAGGCAACTTCGTCCACCCCCGGGATCTCCTGGCCGAACCTGCCGGGGAGGCCCCGGAGTTTCCGCCTCTGTCGGCCCCCATGGGCGATAAACCGGTGACCCTGCGGGAGATGGAGCAACGCCTCATCTTCCAGACTCTGGACGAAACCTCAGGCAACCGCACTCATGCCGCCAAGCTTTTAGGCATTAGCGTGCGCACCCTCAGAAACAAGCTGCACGAGTATCGGCAGACAGGGCGACCCGGACAAGCTCCCCGCTCCCAGGTGGCCTGATTATTGCTAACTTTAATGAATAAGATGAAAAAAGAGGCAATCTTTACCCAAAAGGAGACAAGGTAGGAATTATGCCTGGTGATCTCTTCCCCGATGGCACCATAAACCTCCTGGAAAAGGCCCTCACCTGGCGGAGCCGGGGCCAGGAAATTCTTGCCGGTAACCTGGCCAACCTGGATACGCCTCATTATACCCGGCAAGAGGTGAACTTCCAGCGGGTGCTCAAAGACCACCTCCAGGGGAGGCCGAGTGTTATTCTGACCACGACCAACCCCGAACATCTTAAGGGTTCCGGTCTCGAAGCCGGCCTGGTCAAAGAAACTGCTGACAGAGTCGACCTGGACCAGGAGATGGTCAATCTTTCCGTGAACCAGTTGGGTTACCAAGCCTCGGTGACCATGCTCATTAAAAAATTAAACCAGCTGAGAGCTGTAGTGGAGGGAGACAGAGGGTGAAAATTGTCGGGACCATGGAAATCAGTGCCTCGGGCCTTACCGCCCAGCGGCAGCGCCTAAACGTCATCGCCGAGAACTTGGCCAACGCTCAGGCCACCCGTACCCCCCAGGGGGGGCCATACCTCAAGAAATATGTCGTCCTGGAGAGTCAGCCCGCCCAAGATTTTGCCAGCCTGCTGGAGTCCCCCACTAAGGTGGAAGTCGCCGAAATCGCGGAGACCCGGGAAGGACTGCGTCAGGAGTACGACCCCACGCACCCGGACGCCGACAAGAACGGCATAGTGACCTGGCCCAATGTCAACCCGGTGAAGGAAATGGTGAGCATGGTCCTGGCCAGTCGTGCCTTTGACGCCAACGTGGCCGCCTTCCGGGCCGGGAAAAACATGGCTTTGAAGGCCCTGGAAATCGGCCGTTAGGGAACCGCGACTTCTGTTTGAAACCCAGACTATAGGGAGCGCTCCCCTTTATTGATTCGGGTTAAGGGGCGCCAAGGGAGATACCCATGCAGGTCAACCCATTCGTCAACGGAATAATGACGGCCCCTACCCAGGGAGAATCGCCGTCCACAGAACTCACCTCCCGCCAGAAGAATGTCTTTCAGCAAATCCTGGCGGAGGTTGACGGCCAGCAGCATCAGGCGGACGCCCAGGTCCAACGTTCTCTGTTAGGGGAAACTGACCTCCACGAAGCCATGTTGGCCCTGGAAAAGGCGAACCTAAGCCTCAAGGTCCTGGTACAGGTTCGCAATAAACTTGTCCAGGCTTACGAGGAACTAAGCCGCATGCCCATGTAAAGCAGTGTCTGATCTTTTCTACAAGTAAGGCATATGGACTCCATAAAAAGATTTATAGCGAGTATCGGGGGGTGGTTTCAGGCCCTGCCGTCTTTCCAACGACTAATACTCCTGGCCCTGATGGCCGCGATAATTCTGGCTCTTGGCTTCCTGTTCTACGTCCAGGGCCAGACGGACTACGGGGTGCTCTTCACCAACCTTTCCCAGGAAGACGCCGGAGACATTGTTGTCAAGTTAAAGGGAAAGAAGGTTCCTTACCGGTTGGACAACAATGGCACCGTCATTCTGGTGCCCAAGTCCGAGATGTATGAACTGCGCCTGCTCCTGGCCAGCGAGGGCCTACCCAAAGGCGGGGGCGTGGGCTTCGAGATTTTTGACCGCCAGAATCTGGGAGTTACTGATTTTGTGCAGCGTCTCAATTACCAGCGAGCCTTGCAGGGAGAGCTGGCCCGCACCATCGCCGGCATGCCGGCCATTTTGGAAGCCCGGGTCCACGTGGTCACCCCCAAGGAATCGCTGTTCCTGGAAGACCAGAAAAAGCCCACGGCCTCGATAGCAGTCAAGCTGCGCCCGGGGCGCACCTTGAGCCCCTCCCAGGTGGACGGCATCGTTAACCTCGTGGCCAGCGCCGTGCCGGGCCTCCACCCGGGCCAGATAACCGTGGTGGACCTCAACGGGCGTATCCTGAGTAAGCCCCAGGACCAGCTTAGCCCCATGGGCCTCACCACCGGGCAAATGGACTTACAGCGCCAAGTAGAGCAGAACTACGAGCGCAAGGTCCAGGAACTTTTTGATAAAATGCTGGGCCCGCGCAAATCTTTCGTAAAAGTGTCCACCGAGCTGAACTTCCAAAAAATCGACCTCCGGGAGGAGACTTTCACTCCCAACCGGGAGCTGGTGCGCAGTGAGCAGAAGACCCTCGAGAGAAGCACCAAGGGGTTTGGAGGCGGCAACCCGGAAGGCCGTTTTAATCTCAGCCGGGGGACCATAACCCCCCCGCCCCCCGGAAAGGGGCCGCCGCCCCTGGCCGCCCCAACCCGCTCCAAAACCACCTCCAGAGGTGGTTCCGAGCGCTCCTCGGAGCTGATCAACTATGAAATCAACCGGGTGGTTCGTCAGGTGGTGGGCACCCCCGGCAAGGTAAAGCGCCTCTCTCTGGCGGTGGTGGTGGATGGCATTTACAAGGGCAAAAAACGCACCTTCACTTCCCGGGGGCCGGAGGAGATGCGCCAATTCGTCAATTTAACCAAGAAAGCAGTGGGCTTCAATACCGCTCGGGGCGATCAGTTGGAGATTACCTGCGCGCCCCTGGCGGTCCAAGCCGCAGAGGGTACGGTGGCCTTCAAATCGGAGGATGGGTGGTCCCAAGGACTGGGTTTTTCCTGGAAAATCGGCTTGCTGTTCCTTCTCGTCCTGGGAGTTTTGATGTTCCTCATGAAGAAGCGGAAAACACCGACCCGGCCTCCCCTTCTGGAAGGGCCCTCGCCTCCGGCCTTACATGCCTCAGAGGTCCATGAAGCCGCCCTCCCCGGGGCCGCCGCCACACCCTTGGCCTTGAAGGCAGGACAACCTCCTCCTGCCTTGCCAGAACCAGTGTCCGGAAAAGATAAGGTTACCCACCTCATATCCAACCATCCGGACCGGGCGGTGGAGGTCCTGCGCCTATGGCTCCATGAGAAAGACTTGAAGTAGCAGGGGTCCGTCCGCCATTCGGAAAGGAGAGTCATTGTGGCCTCACCTATCAAATCAGATCGAATGAGTGGTATGGAAAAAGCCGCTATTCTCCTCCTTACCCTGGGGGAGGGTCAGGCCGGCGATATCCTGAGCCGCCTGGAAGACCGGGAAGTCCAGTTGATAGGACAGAAAATCTCCAAGCTGGAAATCGTTCCCACCAAGCAAATGACCACCGTACTGGAGGAGTTCATCCAAACGATGGAAGCCCCTGAGGCCATTGTGGTCCGGGGCGATCAATTTTTTAAAAACACCATCTCTCGTTCCATGGACCTAAGCCGCCAGGAGGAACTAATAGAAAGTTTAGATCTGGATACCACCCCGGATTTTTTCCAAAAAATCAAAAAACTGGACGCCCGCACCGTGGCTTCCTTTTTACGCAATGAACACCCCCAGACTGTGTCCTTGGTGTTGGCCCACCTGGAGCGGCAGCAAGCCGGACAGGTATTAGCCCTCTTCCCGGAGAATCTCCAACTTGAGGTAGTGCAGCGCATTGCCAGCCTGGACCAAGTCTCTCCGGCGATTATCGAGGAGATCGACACAGCCCTAAAGGAAGAAATTGCCTTGGTGGAGGATGTGGGGGGCCGTTTTGTGGGTGGACCCCAGTCCGTGGCGGAAATTTTCAACCAGATGGAGCGCAGTCTAGAGGCTAACCTCCTGAAACGTTTAGAAGAAGATGACCATGAAGACCTGGCTGAAGAAATTCGTCGCTATCTCTTCACCTTTGAAGACCTCCTGGGATTGGAGGACCGGGGCTTGATGGCCCTTCTCAAGGAAGTCAATACCCAGGAACTGGCCCTGGCACTAAAGGCGGCTACGGAAGAACTGAAAAACAAGTTTTTCCAAAACATGTCCAGCCGGGCGGCGGAGATGCTCCAGGAGGAACTCGAGATCATGGGTCCGGCCCGCCTCCGGGATGTGGAAGGCGCCCAGCAGAAGATTATCCAGGTGGCCAAGCGGTTGGAAGCAGAAGGCCAGTTGGTCTTGTCCAGCAAAGGCAGCGAGGATGTCTATATCTGAGCAGGAAAAAGTTGACCCCCAGGAAGTCCAGGAATTTCAGTTAACTGGATGGGAAAATGACCCGGTTGACCCCACGCCTGTCCCTCTGGAATTCCAGGTCTGGGACTATGGTGCTCCGGGCGGCGGCCCTCTCACCGATCAGGAAATGGTGGCCCGGACCGAGGAAATACTGGCCGAGGCTCGGGAAAAGGCCCAGGAGATTGAACGCCAGGCCTATGAGGATGGCTTCCAACAAGGCCAAAAAGATGGCCAGGAAGTAGGGTGGCGGGGGCTGGAGGAAGTGATCCAGCGCCTCCAGCATCTGGTGGACACTTTGGAGCAGGACCGGGAAAGCCTCTTCCGCCAACGCGAGGGACTTTTACTGGAACTGGTTCTCCTGGCGAGTGAAAAACTGGTGGCCAGGGAACTTAGCCTGCACCCGGAAGCCATCCGCCAGATCATCGAGGAGGGATTCCAACAGGTGGCCCACCTAGAGGAGCTGAAGCTACTGGTGAGCCCCCCGGACTACGAGGTCCTGAAACAGGCAGACCTGGAATCCTGGCCACCGGGGGTGGAACTTTCAGCCGATGGCACTATCACGCCCGGAGGATTCCGCCTGGAAACTGCCTGGGGGGAGGTAGACGGCACCCGGGAAACCCGTTGGGCCCTGGTAAGATCGGCGCTTCAGCAAACCTTGGAGACTGGTGATGCACACCCCGCCGTCGATTGATTGGCCGCACTTGAAAGAGGCCGTGACTAGGGTTACGCCCTATTCCCACACAGGGCGGGTCCAGGAGATGGTGGGGCTGGTCATAACCAGCCATGGACCGGAGAGCGCCGTGGGTAGAATCTGTGAAATCGAGATGCCCCCCCCGGAAAGGCCCATCACCGCCGAGGTGGTGGGGTTCCGCCAAAGGGAAGTATTCCTCATGCCCCAGGGGGAGGTGCGGGGCATCAGACCCCAGGCCCGGGTGGTGCTTAAGACCCAGGAGGCCTTGGCTCCGGTGGGAGAAACCCTCCTGGGACGGGTGGTGGACGGTCTGGGAAGGCCCCTGGATGACAAGGGTCCCTTAAACGCCACCCAGGCCTACCCCCTCTATGCCAAACCTTTGAATCCCTGCACCCGGGAGAACATCAGGAACCCCCTGGACGTGGGCATTCGGGCCATCAACGGCCTCCTCACTCTGGGCCGGGGCCAACGGGTAGGCATCTTCTCCGGGAGCGGCGTGGGTAAGAGCACCCTCATGGGCATGATGGCCCGCTTTACCCGTTCCGACGTGAGCGTCATCGCCCTGGTGGGCGAACGGGGCCGGGAGGTCAAAGAATTCCTGGATCATGACCTGGGGGAAGAGGGTTTGGCCCGCTCCTGCGTGGTGGCCGCCACGTCGGACACCCCGCCCCTGGCCCGCCTGAGAGGCGCCTATCTGGCCACAGCCATAGCCGAATACTTCCGGGATCAGGGATTGCACGTGCTCTTGCTCCTGGACTCTCTCACCCGCTTTGCCATGGCGGCCCGGGAGATTGGCCTGGCCATTGGCGAGCCCCCCACCGCCCGGGGCTATACGCCTTCGGTGTTTACCCGCTTGCCCGGACTCCTGGAGCGAGCCGGCGCCTGTCAGGGGAAGGGCAGCATCACCGGCATCTATACCGTCTTGGTGGAGGGAGATGATCTTCTGGAACCCATTGCCGACGCCACCCGGGCCATTTTGGACGGGCACATTGTCCTCAGCCGGGAAATTGCCGACCAAGGCCACTACCCGGCCATTGACATTCTGGGAAGCATCTCCCGTCTCATGCCTCAGGTGGCGGTGGCAGAGCATCAGCGCCTGCGGGAAAGCCTGATCCGGGTTTTGGCCGCCTACCGCCGGGCTGAAGATCTGGTGAATATAAACGCTTACGTGAGGGGCAGCAACCCGGAGATCGACAACGCCCTGGATAAGATAGAAGCCGTGCAGCGCTATCTCCGTCAGGATAGCGCCGAAGCGGTTTCTCTCCCCCAGGCCATTCAGGAATTGGAGGCCATCTTCGTCTCATGAGCGCCGGCAGACGTTTTCACTTCCCCCTGGAGACGGTGCTCAAGGTACGGCACCTGAGGGAGGAGCAAGCCCGCTTGGAAGTGGCCCAAGCTCAAAAGCAGTTGGCCCGCAGCCGCCAGGCCCAGACCGAAACCGAGGGCCATATTTCTCGGGTCCTGGATCGGGTTAAAGGGACCACCTCCCAGGACTGGGAGGCGCCTGACTACCAGATGATCTTCAGTTACCTGGAGCACCTGAAACTGGCCCTGGAAAGCTGGCGGGAACGGGTGGCTCAGGAGGAGAAGGTGGTGGAGGAGAAAACCTTGGCTCTCCAGCGCTGCCATCAGGAACGCCGTCTTTTGGAAAGACTGCGGGAGAGGAAATACGCCGAGTATCGCCGAGCATTGACAAAATTTTTAGAAAACCAGACTGAAGCCATCGTGCTGGCGCGGTGGTCCCATACTTGAGAGGAGGGGGATATGCATACTGCTGCATCGCTTAGCGGACCAGGTTGGAAGTATCTTACAGGCTGCTTGATCGGTGGTCTGCTGTTGAAAATTGGCATCTCCACTGCCTTCCTGGCGCCTCCTCAGTGGCTGAGTTGGGCTGGTCCCAAGGCGAGTGAGGCTGCCACTGAGGCTGCGGCTGCCCCTAAATCGGCCCAGCCTATGCCCCGGCTTCTGGCTCTGGTGGAAAAGGAACGTCGGGCCCTCCTGGCCCGAGAGTCTGCGGCTGCGGCCAAGGAGGAGCAGTTGGCCCTGATAAAAAAGGAAGTAGAGGAGCGCCTCAAGGAGCTGCAAACCTTGCAAAACCGGTTGTTGGTGTCCCTGGAAGAGGAAAAGCGCATCCAAACCGAGCATAATCGGCACCTGGTGGCCACCCTCCAGGCCATGTCCCCGGACCGGGCCGGCAAGCTTCTGGAAAAAATGGAGGAAGGGGAGGCGGTGCGCCTGCTGCGGTGCTTGCCAGGCAAGGAAGCGGGGGCAATTTTAAGCCTTCTGTCCCCCGATAAGGCCGCCCTCCTGAGCCACAGGCTTCTAAAGTAAAAAACCGGGGGGATCCTGGTGACTCTCGGGGCGGGTGACGAGGGTCGGCCTTACCACCATGGGAGAGGGTGTTCCCTCGACCTGGGCTGTCATTGTGGCGAAGTCCGGATTGTGATAATCTTCCGTAATCAGCCTGAGGACAAGGGGGATATCACATGCCGGACGCTTATCCCAGCAACTCCCGAGAAGCCATCCTGCTTTTTCACTTTGCCGACCGTTTAAAGTCGGATCTTCTCATCGCCTCCCAGCTCCTTACCAGCCTGCTGCAGCTCAAAGGGCAAGAGCAGGAAGGGGGCAAACGCATAGTCATGGACTACTTCCGGGCCCTGGACCGGGAATTGGGCCTGGGTACGGCCCTCATCAACGACCAGGACATGATACGGGTGCGTACCGTCATGAGCGGCCTCATCGGCATGGTGGACTCGAAAATGCTTACCGACGTCCAGAACCATCTCACCTGGATTATCAGCACCATGACCACCTATGCCCAACGGGCCATGGAGTTTCTGCTCAAGGAAGGTCAGCTGTAAAGGTTTTGGCTGAGGGGAAACCGCGCTTTCCCAGCCCTCCCCTTAAAGATCCTGCACCAGTCGATACACCTCGATGAGGGGTAATCCCGACTTTTCGGCCATCTGACGGCAGGCTTCGTACTCTGGCAAAACCCGGCGGCGGCTGCCGTACTCCATGACCTTCACCGGGAGTTCCCCATAAGGTGTGGTAACGGTCTCTTGCCAGCGCCGAGCCGCCACCCGCTCCACTTCCTGAACCCGCACCCCCAAAGTGGTGGAGTGCAGAAACAGGTGCTCCAGCAGGCTCTCTCGGGAGGGGGGAGGCGCAATGACGGTGAGCCGCACGCCGGGGCGGTTTTTTTTCATCTGGATGGGCGCCAAAGCCACGTCCAGGGCCCCGACGGCAAAAAGGGCGGCCATCAGCGGCTCGTAAAGCTCGGGGTTCATGTCATCGATGTGGGTCTCCAGGACGAGGACCCTCTCCCGCAGACCCGGCGCCTGGGGCAAGGGCTCGCCCACATACAGACGCAGCAGGTTGGGGTGGCCAGGGAGGTTCCGGCTGCCGGCGCCATAGCCCACTTTTTCCAGGCGTAGGGGCGGACAGGGTTCGCTCTTGGCCTCCAAAGCTTTGAGGATGACTGCCCCCGTGGGGGTTACCAGCTCTCCGGGAAGATCGGTGCCGTAAACCGTGAACCCCTGAAGCAATTCCATGGTGGCGGGCGCGGGGTTGGGAAGATGCCCGTGGGCCCCGGCAATCATACCCCAGCCCTGGGGGATGGGGCTCACGAAGGTGCGAGTTATTCCCAGAGCTTCCACCCCGAAGGCCACCCCCACCACATCCAGAATGGTGTCCGCGGCCCCCAATTCGTGAAAATGCACCTTCTCCACAGGCTGTCCATGGATGCGGGCCTCCACCTCAGCCAGCATTTGAAACATCCCTAAACTAAGGTCCTTGACCTTGGGGGACAAGCCGGCCCTGGAAATGAGAGCCACGATTTCCGCATAGCTCCGGACCGGTTGCTTCTGCTCCACGACAAAATCCACCTTTACCCCGGTGAGATGTTCTTTGGCCACCCGGCTCGCCTGGAGCCGGAAACCGGGGATCTTGAGGGCCCGGAGCACTTCCTCCAGGGAAGCCTCGGTAAGCCCCAGATCAAGCATGGCCCCCAGGGTCATGTCGCCGCTTACACCCGCAAAACAATCAAAGTAGGCCCAGCGTTCAGGCCGAGGGCGGTTCGACAAAGAGTTCCACCTCCTTTACAGTCCGGGCTTCGGCCAAGTGCACCACAAAACGCAGATTGCCATAGAGCACTTGCTCCCCCGTCCGGGGCAGGTCTCCCAACTGGGAAATAATGAAGCCCGCCAGGGTCTCGTAGTCCCCCAGGGGCAGGTCCAGATGCAGGGCCTCATTCAGGGCCTCCACCTCCATACGGGCGTTGATGAGGTAATGCCCCTCCCCCAACTTCCTGAAAGGGGTCACCGCCTGGTCAAACTCGTCGTCAATTTCCCCGACGATCTCTTCCAAGAGGTCCTCAATGGTGACAATGCCCACGGTGCCGCCGTATTCATCCACCACCACCGCCAAATGAATCCCCCGTCGTTGCATCTCCGGCAGCAGTTGGTCAATCTTTTTCATTTCCGGAACGTAATGCACCGGCCGCATCAAGGCTTTGATGCTTCCTCCGGAGGGCTCTTCCCCCAAAAGGTCGAAGTCATGCACGACGCCTATCAGGTTGTCAATGCGCCGGTGATAGACCGGCAGGCGGGAAAAGCGGGTGGCCCGAAATTCTTCCAGGGCCTGGGCCACCGTGGCGGTTTCGGGGATGGCCGCCACTCGGATCAGGGGCACCATGGCTTCCTTGACCGTGTGCAGGCTGAAGCGCAGAATGCGTTTGATGATCTGGCGTTCAGTGGTCTCCAAATCAACCTCGGGCCCGCTCTTTTGCACTACCAAAGACAGGTCCTCCCGGGTGATGAAGGGGAGACTGCTGGTTTTATGAGCCCCAGTGGCCCACAGGAACAGCCGACTCAGGGTGGCGAAGATCAGGGTTACCGGGTACAGAATCCAGGTCACCACCCAGAGGATGGGGGCCAGACTTTGGGTCAGACGATTGGGATACTGACGGCCGATGGACTTCGGGGTAATCTCCGCCAGAAGCAGGATCAGGGGCGGTAACAAGAGAATCGCGCTTAATTCCCCCCAGGACCCAAACCATTGTATTAACAGCGCCGTGACTAAAATAGTGTTGGAAATCTGGGCCAGATTAGAGCCCACCAGGCAGGTAGCCACGAAGCGCTCCGGGCGTTCCAGAAGCCATAAGGCCATCTTGGCGCCCTGGTGCCCCTCCTCGGCCCGGTGTTTGACACGGCGGTAGTTGGCGGAAATCAAAGCGATTTCCGAGGCTGAGAAAAAGCCTTCCAACACCAGGAGGGGTAAGAACACCAAAAGGATGGCAAGGATCATAGCTAAACCTGCTGGACCTCCAGTTCCATGATACGGGTGCCCTTCATCTTCAAGACCTTGAACTTCAAGGGCTTATACACCAGGGTATCCCCTTCCCGGGGCAACTCCCCCAAGAGGTCAAGGATAAACCCTCCCACGCTGTCATATTCGCCCGACGGTAATGCCGTTCCCAGAATCTCGTTCAGGTCGATGAGGGATAGGGAGGCTTTGACCCGCCAGCGTCCGGGAGCCACCTCCAAGAGAGGCTTTTCCTCCTCTTTGAATTCCTGGGGGATTTCGCCACACAGCTCTTCCAGAAGGTCTTCCATCGTCACCAGGCCCACCAGAGTACCGTATTCATCCACTACTAGGGCTTGGCGCATCCGCTGACTCTGCAACTCGGTCAACAGATCGAAGGCTATCTTGCTTTCCGGGACATAGAGAGGCGGCCGCAGGATATTCTGGATCATCCCCGTGTCACAACTTTCCTGAGAGGAAAAATAGAGGAGCTCTTTGGCGTGGAGAATTCCCAGGACATTCCCGGGCCGTTCCTGGTAAACGGGCACCCGGGAGAACCGGGACCGCTTTACGGCGCTAATCATTTGGGGTACAGGCATATCTAGGGGCAGGCAAAAAATATCCGGTCGGGGCACCATGATCTGGCCCACCCGGACCTCCCCGAACTCAAGGAGGTTTTTAATGAACTCCCGCTCCAGGGCTGCAATCATGCCCCCCTGGTGGCTCTCCTCCACCATGCGCACAAAGTCGTCCTGTTGCACGGCCGGGACCTGCAGGTCGGGACGGAAGCCAAAGGTAACCAGGAGGCCCTGGCTGAGATGTAGCAAAATAAACCGAAAGGGGCTGATGAGAATCGCGGCCCATCGCACTAAGGGGGCAACCAGGGGAGCCAGTCGGGTCGGATACGTAAGGGCCAGAGATTTGGGAATGATTTCCCCCAGTAAAAGCAAACTGGGAGACATGACCAACAGGGCCAGCCATTTCCCCGTATCCCCCCATAGGCTGAGGGCCAGAGAAGTGGCCACAATGGAAGCCAGGATGGTGACAATCTCCAGGCCGACAACCAGGGTGATCAAGAGGCGTTGGGATTGGCCGAGAAGCTCCTCCACCAGCCTGCCGCGCCGGGGTCGCCTTTGCTTCAGGCGCAGCCGGTCCAAGGGCTTCAGAGCAAAAAGGGAGGTCTCGGAAATGGCAAAAAAGATGTAAAGGACCAGGAGCCCGCCCAAGGCGAGCCATCTATAAAAAATTTCTGAAGGCAAGGTAGGGGCCAATCCTTACTTTGAGGATGGTCGACTACGTTTAGGGTTCTGGGTTATGACTCTGCTGGCCGATATCCTGGAGGAACCCATGCTGATGCAGTTACGCCAGATGAACGTGAAGGGGACGGGAGTATTGCTCCATCTACCCGCCCCCTAGTTTTTAAACTAACGGCCGTGCCGCCGACCTGGACAGACGCCGCTTGGGGGCCTTGCCCCGGGGCACCGGCTTGAAGGGCGAGCGAACCAGGGCCTCCTCCAAAACCTCGTCCATGGTGTTTGCCAGCACAAACTTGAGCTTACGCTTGACGTATTTGGGAATCTCCACCAGGTCCTTCTTGTTGGCCTTGGGGATGATGACCTTGGTCATCCGGGCCCTCAGGGCCGCAATGGCCTTTTCCTTCAAGCCACCCACCGGCAGGACCTTGCCCCTCAGGGTAATTTCCCCGGTCATGGCCATATCTTTCCGCACCGGCACCTGGATGAGGGCCGAGACCAGGGCGGTTCCCATGGTTATGCCGGCGGAGGGCCCGTCCTTGGGTGTGGCCCCGGCGGGCACGTGGATGTGGATGTCCAGGGTCTCGTAAAAATTAGGCTCGAGCCCCAGGAGGTCCGCCCGGGCCCGGGCATAGGACAGAGCCGCCTGGGCCGATTCCCGCATGACCTCTCCCAACTGCCCCGTGAGGGTGAGATGGCCTTTCCCCCGCATGAGGCTGGCCTCCACCGCCAGGGTTTCACCGCCCACCTGAGTCCAGGCGAGCCCGGTGGCCACCCCAACCTCGTCCTTCTCCCGCTCCCCCTCCGGCAGGTGCTGGGGCGGGCCCAGGTACTTATGGATGTTGGCCCGGGTAATGGTAAAAGGACCCTTCTCCCCTTCCGCCAGGCGTCGAGCTGTCTTTCGACACAGGGTGCCGATCTCCCGCTCCAGGTTCCTGAGACCGGCCTCTTGGGTGTAGCGGACAATAACCTCTTTGATCACTTCTGGAGAAAGGTGAAGGTCACCGGGCTTCAAGCCGTTTTCCTGGATCTGCCGGGGGATGAGGTAGCCCTGGGCGATCTTCAGCTTCTCCTCTTCGGTGTAGCCGGACAGACGGATGATTTCCATGCGGTCCTTCAAGGCCGAAGGGATGGGGTCCACCAGGTTGGCGGTGGTGATGAACATTACCTTGCTGAGGTCGAAGGGCACGTTGAGATAGTGGTCGCTGAAAGTATGGTTCTGCTCCGGATCCAGGACCTCGAGGAGCGCCGCTGATGGGTCGCCCCGGAAGTCCATGCCGATCTTGTCAACTTCGTCCAGGATGAATATCGGGTTGTTGGAGCCGGCGGTTTTGAGACCCTGGATGATGCGCCCGGGGAGGGCCCCGATATAGGTGCGCCGGTGCCCCCGGATCTCCGCCTCGTCCCGCATACCCCCTAAAGAGATACGGGTGAATTTTCGGCCCATGGCCCGGGCAATGGACTGGCCCAGAGAAGTTTTTCCCACGCCCGGCGGCCCCACGAAGCAGAGGATGGGGCCCTTCATCTTTTTATTCAGCTTCCGGACACTCAGGTACTCCAGGATGCGTTCCTTGACTTTCTCCAGGTTGTAGTGATCTTCGTCCAGGATGGTCTTGGCCTCTTTCAGGTCCAGCTTGTCCCGGGAGCCCTTGCTCCAGGGAACCTCCACCAGCCAGTCCAGGTACGTGCGCAACATGGAGGCCTCGGCCGCGTCCGGATGCATATGCTCTAAACGGGAGAGTTGCTTCAAGGCCTCCTCTTCCGTAGGCTTGGGCATCTTGGCCCGAGCGATCTTCACCCGGTATTCTTCCATCTCCTTGGACTGGTCGTCCACGTCCCCCAGCTCCTTCCTGATGGCCCGGAGCTGCTCCCGCAGGAAATACTCCCGCTGGGTACGGTCCATCTCTTCTCGGGCCTGGGACTGGATCTTGGCCTGGATGGAGGAGACCTCCAACTCTTTGCGCAAAAAGTCGTTGACGATGATCAGCCGTTTAATGGGGTCCAGCTCTTCCAGAACCGCCTGGGCTTCCTCAATTTTGAGACGCAGGTTGGCGGCCACCAGGTCCGCCAGGTGCCCCGGGTCCTCGATGGAGTCGAGGATGGACAGGAGGTCCGGAGACATGACTCCCTTGAGGGTGAGGATTTTCTCGGACATTTCCCGAGCATTGCGGATGAGAGCCTCGGTTTCCGGGGAGATTTCGGTTAACGGGATCTCCGAGACCACATCCATGGCCACATGAAAATAGGGCCGCGTCTGGTAGTACTCGGTGATGCGGGCCTTGGCTTTCCCTTGGACCAGAATCTTCAGACGGCCGTCCGGGAGTTTGAGCATTCTGAGGATGAGACTTACCGTACCCAGGGAGTAGATCTCCTCAGGTTCGGGGTTCTCAATGGCCTGGTCACGTTGGGTGGCAAGAAATAAGAGGCGGTCCTGGGCCAACGCCGCTTCAATGGCCAGAACCGAAGTCTCCCGTCCCACAAAGAGGGGGAGCACCATGTTGGGAAAAACCACCACATCCCTCACCGCCAACAAAGGTAACGCAGAGGGGATGATAATTTCTTGAGATTCGTCTTCTCTTGACGGACTCATGTAGTCTCCTGGAAAATGAGCGCAGAACCAGGATGTCAGCCTCGACCGGGGAATGGGTTTCCTGGTTTATAAGAAAGTTATCGAAACCCTTATCAAAAAAACCCTATCCAGTCAATCGGTCAGGTTGTCCGGTTCTTGACGATTTTTCATTAAGTTAATATCCGCAGAGGAGTTTGGCAATACCGCCCCGGGAAACCGCCCCAGGTTCCAAGACGAATTTCCGGGTGAGAAAAAGCCTTGGCCATCAAAAAATTGTGATATAATGCTTGATTTAAAGCCCTCAGGAAATTCTATGTTACTTGCACCATCTTCCACAGCTGCTCAACCGGTCAGCCTTGGGGACCCCTCCAAGACCTTCCGAGAGCAGGTCAAAGGCGCTCGGGACCGGGCCGCGGCGGCGCTCCTGTCTCTCCAGACTACCCAGGGCTACTGGTGGTCCGAGCTTGAGTCCAACGTCACCATCACCGCAGAATATATAATGCTCCACCGCTTTCTGGGCCTGGACGAGAGCAAAGTGCCCAGCATGGCGGCGGACATTCTGTCCCGTCAGCTCCCCAACGGCGCCTGGTCCCTGTGGTTCGGAGACGGCGGCGAATTGAGCACCAGCGTGGAAGCTTATTTCGCCCTGAAGCTGGCGGGCTTTTCCTCCGAAGACCCGCGCCTGGTCAAGGCCCGGGAGTTTATCCTGTCCAAGGGTGGGGCGCTCAAAAGCCGCGTGTTCACCCGCATCTACCTGGCTATGTTCGGTCAACTTAGTTGGGACGGCATACCCCTGTTGCCGGTGGAGTTAGTCCTGGCACCCCCTTGGTGCGGGTTGAGCATCTACGATTTTTCCAGTTGGACCCGGGCCACCATTGTACCCCTCAGTGTGATCATGGCCTACCGGCCGGTGATGCCCGTACCTCAGGAACAGGGAATCGGCGAACTTTTTTGGGACCCCCGGGAGCCCTTCCAATGGCATCGGGTAAAGTGGATACCCGGAGGTTCCCCGCTGGAAAATTTTTTCGTGATAGTGGACCGGCTTCTTAAGCTCTACCACGGGATGCCCCTGCGCCGGCTCAGAAACCTGGCTTTACGGAAGGCCGAGGACTGGGTCCTGGAGCATCAAGAGGAGACCGGTGACTGGGCCGGCATTCAACCGGCTATGGTGAATTCCCTCTTGGCCCTCCGCTGTCGGGGGTATGAGCCTTCTCATGACGTCATGCGCCGGGGCTTGCAGGCCCTGGAATTCTTCGAGATCCATGAAGGTGACCGCATCCGTCTTCAGTCCTGCATCTCCCCGGTATGGGACACGGCTCTGGCGGTCAGGGCTTTGAGTGCCGCAGGCCTCCCCCAGCAGCATCCCGCCCTGGACAAGGCGGCAGCCTGGCTTCTGGACCAACAGATTCTCGTCCCCGGGGATTGGTCTGTCAAGTGCCCGGACCTGGAGCCCGGCGGCTGGGCCTTCGAGTTCGTCAACAACTGGTACCCGGACGTCGACGACTCCAGCGTGGTTCTCGTAGCCCTCAAAGAGGGCCTGGCCGATCCGGCTCGCCACCAGCAGCCCCTCGAGCGGGGAATCGCCTGGTGCCTGGGGATGCAGTCTAAAAACGGCGGTTTTGCTTCCTTCGACAAAGACAACACCAAAGAGTGGCTCAACCTCATCCCCTTTGCCGACCTCAAGGCCCTGCTGGACCCGCCCACCGAGGACATCACGGCCCGCATTCTGGAGATGATGGGGGCCTTCGGTTACCCGCAGGACCACCCTGCGGCTACCCAAGCCCTGGGCTTCATCCGCCGCACTCAGCACCCGGAAGGCTCCTGGTACGGACGCTGGGGGGTGAACTACATTTACGGCACCTGGTCAGTGCTTATGGGACTGAAGGCCATCGGTGAGGATATGAGCCTTCCCTACGTGCGTCGGGCCGTGGCCTGGCTCAAAGGGACCCAGAACCCGGACGGCGGCTGGGGGGAATGCTGCGAGTGCTACCTGGACCCCGAGATGATGGGAGTAGGAGTGAGCAGCGCCTCGCAAACCGCCTGGGCCCTTATGGGCCTGGTGTCTGCGGGGGAGGTGGGCTCCCCGGAGGTGGAAAACGGGGTTGATTACCTCCTGAACACGCAAAATTCCCAGGGGCGCTGGGACGAAGAACACTTCACCGGCACCGGTTTCCCCTCTCACTTCATGATCCGCTACCATCTTTACCGGGATTGCTTCCCTCTCATGGCCCTGGGGATGTATATCCGGGAGATTGAAGGAGTTTCCCCTGAAGGAGGGGTCTAAGGACAAAAGGCCCTGACCCCCTCCCCCAATCCCTTGAGGGGGGGAGAAGAGCTTGGGGGGAGGGTGGGGGATCCCTGCTCTCCCAGCCTTTACCTCAATAAACCCAAACCAACCATGACCAAAACCCTGGTGACCGGCGGCAGCGGCTTCGTGGGCCGGGCCGTGGTGGTGGAGCTCCTGGCCGCAGGCCGGGAGGTACGGGTTCTGGCCCGCTCTCCCGACCATCCCGCCCTGGCGGGCCTCAAAGTGGAGGTCATACAGGGGGACCTTCGGGACCCGGCCTCGTTAGCCGCAGCCCTTAAGGGGTGCCACCGGCTCTTCCACGTAGCCGCGGATTACCGCCTGTGGGTACCGGATGCCGAGGCCATGTATGCCGTCAACGTCCAGGGCACCAGGGATCTTTTGGCTGCAGCCGCAGAAGCCGGGGTGGACCGGGTGGTCTACACCAGCACTGTGGGGACTTTGGGCAACCCGGGGGATGGCACCCCCGGGACTGAGGACACCCCGGTGAGCCTGGCGGACATGGTGGGTCACTATAAGCGCAGCAAATTCTTGGCTGAACAGGCGGTGCTGGAATTCGTCCCGAAAGGTCTTCCCGTGGTCCTGGTGCATCCCAGCACCCCGGTGGGGCCCTGGGATTCCCGCCCCACCCCCACGGGGCAGATGATCGTAGACTTTTTACAAGGTCGCATGCCGGCCTATCTCGAGACCGGCCTGAATCTCATCCATGTCCGGGAAGTGGCCCGGGGGCACCTCCTGGCCGAGGCCAAGGGGCGCCCGGGTGAGAAGTACATTCTGGGGAACCAGAACCTGAGTCTCTCCCAGATATTCCGGATGCTCGCCGAAATCACCGGCATTCCGGCCCCCCGGTTGCGGCTGCCGTACTGGCCCATTTTGGCCCTGTCCTATGCCAATGAATTTTGGGCCTCCCATTTCACCAAGAAGCCCCCTCGGATGCCCCTGGCTGCGATAAAAATGGCCAAGAAATTCATGTA
Source organism: uncultured Syntrophobacterales bacterium (assembly GCA_965602785.1). GTDB lineage: Bacteria > Desulfobacterota > Desulfobaccia > Desulfobaccales > 0-14-0-80-60-11 > JBGSLA01. The sequence goes on along the minus strand of CBFDAH010000002.1, from coordinate 34,289 downwards.
CTTCGACAGCGACAAGGCCGTCCAAGAGTTAGGTCTGCCCCAGACCCCGGTGCTCCAGGCTTTGAAGGAAGGGGTGGCCTGGTTTCAAGAAAACGGGTACGTATAAAGGAGAGGTGGGGTGAAGGGTATGGGCCATGGACTCTGAGCCCTTCCCCAGGCCAATTCCGCCACGGAGAAAAAAGTGCGGTTTCCTTTGACTTTGAGTTTTGATCTGGCGCGCTATCTCATGAAGCAGCGTCTAGGGGGTGTGGAAAAATTCCCCCTGGTGCTCATGCTGGAGCCCACCCACCAGTGCAATCTGGCCTGTGTCGGGTGTGGCCGCATCCAGGAGTACCGGGACACCCTGGGCGAATCCCTTACTCTGGAAGAGTGTTTAGAGTCGGTGGAGGAGTGCGGCGCGCCGGTGGTCACCGTCACCGGCGGGGAGCCCCTCCTCTATCCCCCGGTCTTCGAACTGGTGGAGGAACTGGTGCACCGTAAAAAGCACATCTACCTCTGCACCAACGCCATCCTGCTGGAAAAGGCCCTTCCCCATCTGCCCCGGTCCTCCCGGCTCACTTTGAGCATTCACCTGGACGGCCCGGCCGCCACCCACGATCGCCTTTTGGGTCGCTCCGGCCTTTATAATCTCGCCATCCAGGCCATCAAAGCCGCAAAACAGCAGGGCTTCCGGGTCTGCACCAATACCACCATCTACAAGGAGTCCGACGTCCAGGAAATCCAGGCTCTCTTAACCTACCTGACCCAACTGGGGGTTGACGGCATCCTGGTCTCCCCGGCCTACAGTTTCGAGGGGGTGGCCCCGGAACTATTCCTGAGCCGGGAAGAAATCCAGGAAAAATTTAAGTTGCTTACGCAAAACCAACACAAATTCCGATTCTTCAGCACCCCCCTGTATCTTAGTTTTTTGCGGGGCGAACGCCACTACGATTGCACCCCCTGGGCCAACCCCACCCGCACCCCTCTGGGCTGGCGCGCTCCCTGCTACCAGCTCCTGGATGGCCACTATGCCACTTTTGGGGAACTCATGGAGAGGACGAACTGGGAGGGCTACGGCCCCGGACGGGATTCCCGCTGCTCCCAGTGTATGATGCACTCGGGCTTTGAACCCAGCGTGGTGCGGCAGTTGGGGGGAAGTCTGACCGACCTGTGGACCATGCTGCGCTGGAATCTGACCTGAGCTACCGTTTTACGGGGCGCTTCTCCCCCTGAGCTGCCATGGCCGTTGCCACTCCCCGCCCTTCCCACTGGCTGCCGGGATTTTTCCTGGTTCTCCTGGGCCTGATCCTCTACCTGCCGGCCTGGTGGGATTACCCCCTCAGCCGCTCCGTGGCCATGTACGCCCTCATCCCTCAGGAAATGTATAATTCGGGGCAGTGGCTTACTCCCACCCTGAACGGCACCCCTTATCTGGACAAGCCTCCCCTATTTTACTGGCTCAATCTTTTGTTTTATTACCTATTCGGGGTGTCGGATCGGGTGGCCCGCCTCCCCACTCTCCTGGTGGGCCTCGGGGAGGTGTGGTTCACCTACCTCATCGGCCGGCGCCTCTTGGGAGCCCGCCCCGCCTGGCTGGGGGGCTTCGTGCTCCTCACCAGCGTGGGCTTCTTCACCCTCCACCTGCAACTTCTCACGGACCACCTGGTCACCCTTGCCCTGGTGGTCTCCATGTATGTGTTGCTGCGTTATGAAGACGAGCCCTCCTGGTACTGGATAGCCTTTTTCCAGGCGGCTCTGGCCGTGGGTTTCATGAGCAAGGGCCTCATCGGCCTGGCATTTCCTCTCCTGATTGTAGCCGGTTATGCCTGGTGGCGACGCCGGGCCCGCCTCCTGTTTCTGGCCCTCGACCCCCGGGGCTGGCCGGTGTTTCTGGTCCTCACCGTCCCCTGGTTATGGGCCATGGAACAGACCCACCCGGGCTTTCTGCAGCATCATCTGGTTAATGAGCAGATTCTCCGGTTCCTGGGCCGACGTTATCCCCCGGACATCATTTCTTTTTCCCTGCCGGGTTTCTGGCTCTTTTTGTTTATCTGGCTGCTGCCCTGGAGCTTGCTGTTGCCCGAGGGCCTCTACCGCTTCTGGCGGGAAACGGGAAAGCCCCCGGGATTGGCTCGCCGGGGTGGCCTCCTCCTTCTCTGGGCCGCGGTCATTTTAATCTTTTTCTCCGTGTCATCGACCCGAATCGAGTACTACTCCCTCCCCGCCCTGCCGCCCCTGGCATTAATTCTGGGGTGGCGAATCTCTCGGTACCTGGAGACTCCTCGGGACCACAGCCTCCCTCTGGCCCTCCTCTTTTTCGGGTTCCTGAGCCTGGGTCTGCTTTTTTTGCTGCCCTATCTGGAGCAACTCTGCGCCGCCAACCGCCGGGAGTTTTATGGCATGTTTCCGCTCATCCAACCTGTAGCCCGGCAAGCCATCATTTGGCTCCCCCTCCTGGCTTTAGGAGGAGTGGCGGCGGGTTGGCGCCGGCCGGCCCTGGCTCTTACCTTTGCCGGCGCTCTGTCCCTGGTCCTGCTTTTTTTCACCTGGAAGACGCTTATAGTCATCTCCCCCCTCTTAAGCGACAAGCTTCCCGGGGATTACATCCGCCGGGAAGCCGGATCACAAGATGTGGTGGTTATGGGGGCCATCGAGGAATTCGAGTACGGCTCCTCCCTGTCCTTATATTCTGGCCGCCGCATCCTCATGGTGCAACGCCGCGGCCTTCCAAAGTTTCCCTACCCGGTCCCGGCCGCAGAGAATTACCTCATCACCCCGGAACAGTTTCGGGCATTGTGGACCGGACCCCGGCGAGTTTTTCTCCTGGTGGATAAGATCGTCCCCCCAGAGGGCTTCCTGGGAGACGCCCAAGTTTTGCTGGATATTCCCGGGAAACGTCTTCTTTCTAATAAATCAGGACCGAAACCGCGCCGGCCAGGGAAAGACTAGGATGGTTCACTACCTGGGTCGTAGGGGTGGGGCCCCACGTCATCCATCTCAATCTCCCCAGACCAGATCGTTCCTTATCCAACCGATGGGTTCCCCCTCAAGGTAGAAGCCGATTTTCACCCAGTTCCCTTTTTTCTTAAAGAGCTTATAGACCTCCCCCTTATTCACCTTGCTAACTACTTTGTGCCGCGGGCCGGGGCCCTTCCTCACGTTCACCTTATCTTTCAGCACCACCACCGTCTTAATGTTTTTCACCATCGGTCCGTAGACCCAGCCGGTGTCGCCCTGCCAGTCCTTAAAGTGAACCCAATCGCCCTGGCGCTTGTCCACCTCGATGGGGTACCCCAGGTGGGCCTGGAAAAGGACCTCGTTTTTGAGGCCGGGGCCGCTCCGCACATTCACCTTGTCTTTGGCGATGCTCTTCATGGGAGCTCCCCAGCATGGCGACAAGGCCACTGCCAACACCAGGAACAAAAAAACCGCAGTTTTGGGCATAGCGTTCCTCCATGGATAAACAACCTCCTCCCGGAGGGCTAAGTGCGTCCGCCGTTTAATAGGCTAACAGCAAGGTAACGTTAAGGTAACGTTATTGGATCAGCGCCGGTATATTTATTGAGGAAATCGGCATGGAAACCGCAGGAGCAGGTGCAACCCAGGAAAGCTCCCCCCAGTTTCACCCCCAATCCCGGACGCGGCGCTTCTCGCCAAAAGCATTTGGTACTATCCTAAAAGAGAGGATTTCTTCTTGTCAACCCTTTACACCGGTAAAAGCGGCCTCCACAGGAAGTTCCCATTTTCCTTGCCCTTTTACCAGAGAAACCTTACCTTGGAAATAACTGGTCCGCCCAACCATAGCTCCAGGCCCTGAGATGATTCCTTTACGAGACAGCCACCCAACCCAGCTCCGTCCCACCGTCACGTATACCCTGATTGGTGTGAACGCTTTAATTTTTTTCATGGAGCTTTTCATGGGCTCGAACCTAAAGTTTTTTATTATGATTTTCGGGTTCGTCCCCAGTCGCTTTCTCCTTCAGATAGGTGAGGGGGCCTGGGTGGCCAGTATTATTCCCCTGTTCACCTCCATGTTTCTCCACGGCGGCTGGCTCCATCTCATCGGCAACATGTGGACCCTGTACATTTTCGGTGACAATGTGGAGGACACGCTGGGACACTGGGGGTATGTGGTTTTCTATCTCGCCTGCGGTGTAGCCGGCTGTCTGGCGCAACTCCTCTTCCATCCCGCCTCCCAGATCCCCATGGTGGGAGCCAGCGGGGCCATCGCCGGGATTATGGGCGCCTACTTTGCCCTTTTTCCCCATTCCCGCATCCTCACCCTCATTCCCATTCTTTTTTTCGTTATCATCGAGGTGCCGGCTTATGTCTTTCTGGGGCTCTGGTTTCTCCTGCAGTTTTTCGCCGGGGCCTTTTCCATTCTGGGGTCCCAGGCTAGAATTGGCGTGGCTTTCTGGGCTCACGTCGGCGGCTTTATAGCCGGCTTCCTCGTTTTGCGTCTCATGATGCTGGTAAAGGCCCGGAGCCCCTCCCAAGCTTGATAGTACCAGGGGGAGCGGTGAACTTTGTCCCTCGCCAACAGTCCTTTCCCATGTTACCTTCTAGGGAACCACTGACTTGACGAGGTCTCACTGGGCTTTGAGAAAAAACCCTATGACCATCAAAAACATACTGGGTGCCGGGCTGTTTTGGGTTTTTTTTGCCATGCTTGCCGGACTCGCCACCGCGGCGCCGAGTGTCGGTTTGAATAAAGAGGACGTCGAGCAGATTCAGGCTGCTCTCCAGCGGGGCGCAATCGCTTTGCGACAGAGTCAGTATCAAGACGCCGAGCAAGCCTATCGCCGGGCCCTGAAAATCAAGCCGGACCTGGCCCAGGCCCATCATGGTCGGGGTCTGGCCTTGGCCCGACTGGGGCGCTACCCGGAAGCCCAACAGGCCTTCTTGGAGGCCGTCCGCCTTGACCCCGCCTGGGCCAGGGCCCACAAAGACCTGGGGGTGGTCTATCTAAAACTGCGCCGTTGGCCGGCCGCGGCCCAATCCTTTCAGACCGTCCTCCAGCATCAACCGAACAATCCGGAAGTCTACTACAGTCTGGGAGTGGCTGAGGGGAGGCGCGGGCGCCACCAGGAAGCCCAAAAGGCCTTCGAGCAGGCCGTGCGCCTGAAACCGGATTATATTCAAGCCCTGAACAATTTGGGCATGGCCTATATCAAGCTGAATCTCTGGGGTGAGGCCCAAAAATCCTTCGAAAAAGCCGTGCGCCTCAAGTCCAACAGCCCTGAGGCCTATCTGGGGCTGTGGGCCTGCCATGTGCACCAGGGAGACCGGGAGGCCGCAGACCGGGCTTATAAGACTCTCAAAACCCTGGATAAGGGCTTGGCCCGTAGAGCTGATGCCTTGATGAAACAGTAAAAGGATGGGCCTTTGCTGCCAACTGCACCGGGGAAAACATCGTGAAGAAAAACCCACTGAATAATACCACCATAGACCACGCCTTAATCAGCCAGGTCAAGGCCAACTGCCAGCTGGCGAGTTCCCTCCAGGCCGGCAACTATTCCCTATGCGGCCTGCTCCTGCGCCTGCGCCTCCTTTACAAGTGGGAACACGGCCTGCCTCCCTGGCGGGAGCCCGAGCCCGAGGAGGTCCTGGCTTGGGTCGCCGACCAGGAGAGCGCCTGGGACGCCCGGGACGGAGAGCCCTGGCAGGATTTGCGCGTCAATGGCAGGTCTTTGGACCCCTTTGACGTGGAGGAGGTGAACGCCCACCTCAAGCCGGCGGGGCTGGCCTACGGCGCCGGTTTCAGCCGGGGCATGGCCCCCACCTTTTTCCTGGGGGAGCTCTCCCAGGTGCGCCAGGAGGGAAAAGTCACCGTCTTGGTGCTGGACCGGGAGCTGGCCCGGGACCTGGACGGCACCCCGGCCTTGTGCCAGGGAAACCTGGTCTACGCCCGCCGTCAGGCCCTGGCCTACTACCTGTGGGATCACCTGGCCGATCCCTCCCACCAGAGCAACCGCTTCCTGGAGGTGGCCTTATCTCCCTGGGGGCTTTCTCCCCAGACTCTCATGCAGGACGCCGAGGCTCACCAGGAGTCCTGGGATGAAATGGTGTCCGGTGAGCTGGAAGCCGTTATTTACCATGAGATAGGGGAAGCCTGGGAAGCCTCCCTGGAAAAGGTCCTGCCCTTCATCCTGGAGCATTTTTCCCAGTCCCCCCTGGAGATGTGGATCAGGGCCTTCAAAGACGCCCTGGCCGAGGTGAACGAGGTGGGCCGTCTCACGTATCTCATCGCCGGGCAACATCTCGCCTCCCTGGCTTTTATGCTGGCCTTCCAGCCGGGCTTCTATCCCCTTCTCCTCCCGGAGCTCGCCCCTGCTTTTCAAGACCTGGTGGCCTCCGGCGACTGGGGGGGCGTGGAGGCGGCCCGCCTTTCAGCCCTGACACGCCTGCGCCAGGTTGCCCTTGAGGTGACGCATCTCCTGGAAATGCATGGGGATGATTCCCCCGACCGCCTCCGGGAAGTCCTGTCGGCCCGCTTTTTGGCCCCCCTGGGACTTTAGGACGACATTTGTTGCTTACCTCCAGTATGGCGTCCCAGGAATATCTGGCAAAATTTTTTTTGATAAGCTTGGCTCAGATTAAAGAAAACGCTGGTGGCAAAGGCGTCTCGTCTGGGCTGGCGCAGGCTAAAGCCTGCGGCTACGTTTTCACCTGTAAACCTGCGCTGATTTGTGAAAAAATCCCCCGCCGACCTTGCGGGGGCAACGGGGACTATAAAACCTCTCCTCTGGGGCAAGATCTACCTGTGCACTTTAAATGAGGTCTCAAGGTGGTCACGCCCCCCATCCCGGCACACCCCATAAACCTTTGCCAGCATTGCAACTTCCCCCTTTTCCCGCTATAATTGAAGTAAAGATTGGTCAGCCGTCATCGGCCCCTCCTTGAGGAAAAATGCGCGACCCCCACCAGGAAAAAATTCTGATTTTAGACTTCGGCTCTCAATACACCCAGCTCATTGCCCGGCGGGTGCGGGAGCTCAAAGTATATTGTGAGATTCACCCCTTCCTTATGCCCCTGGAGCAGGTGCGCCAGTTCGCGCCTCGGGGCATCATCCTCTCCGGCAGTCCAGGCAGCGTCTATAAGGAGGGCGCCCCCATCCTGGAGCCAGAAGTCCTGGACCTGGGAGTGCCGGTTCTGGGTATCTGCTACGGCGTCCAGCTTCTGAGCCACCTCCTGGGGGGCAAGGTGGAACCTTCCAGCCACCGGGAATATGGCCGCAAAACCTTTGCCATCCATGACAAGGCGGATATCTTCCACGGTCTGGCGTCCAAAGAAACGGTGTGGATGAGCCACGGGGACCGGGTGGAAGTCCTGCCCCCGGGTTTCGAGGTCATCGGCGCCAGCGACACCTGTCCGGTGGGGGCCATACGGCACCGGGAGCGCCGCCTGTATGGCGTGCAGTTTCACCCGGAGGTGCAGCATACCCCCAAGGGCAAGAAAGTTCTGAAGAATTTCCTCTTTCGCATTTGTGGCTTGAAGGGCCTGTGGACCATGCGCTCCTTCATCGAGGCCACCACCAAGGCCATCCGCCAACAGGTGGGCGAGGACCGGGTCATCTGCGCCCTGTCCGGCGGGGTGGACTCCTCGGTCACCGCGGTCCTGCTCCACCGGGCCATCGGCGACCGCCTCACCTGCATCTTCGTGAACAACGGCCTCCTCCGCAAAAACGAAGCCGAAGAGGTAGTGCACCTCTTCCGGGACCACGAGCACCTGAACCTGGTTTATGTAGATGCGACGCCGGAATTTTTAGACCTTCTCCAGGGGGTTACGGACCCGGAGGAGAAACGGCGGCGCATCGGCCGCGAATTTATCCGCCTGTTCGCCGCCGAGGCTGAGAATATCGGGGAGGTCAAATACCTGGCCCAGGGGACCCTCTATCCCGACGTCATCGAGAGCGTTTCTTTCAAAGGCCCCTCGGCCACCATCAAGACGCACCACAATGTGGGAGGCCTCCCGGAAGTCATGCCCCTTGAGCTTCTGGAGCCTTTGCGGGAGCTTTTCAAAGATGAGGTGCGGGAGGTAGGCCGAGAACTGGGACTGCCTGATTCCCTGGTCTGGCGCCACCCCTTTCCGGGGCCGGGCCTGGCCATCCGCATTCTGGGAGAGGTCACCCCCAAGCGCCTGGCCGTCCTTCGGGAGGCGGACGCCATTGTCATGGAGGAGATGCTCACCTCCGACTTCTACCGCCAGGTCTGGCAGGCCTTTGTGGTGCTTCTGCCGGTTCGCACCGTGGGGGTCATGGGGGACGAGCGCACTTACGAAAACGTGGTGGCCCTGCGGGTGGTGGACTCCGTGGACGCCATGACCGCGGACTGGACGAGGCTCCCCCAAGACTTCCTGGCGCATATCAGCAACCGCCTCATCAACGAAGTAAAGGGGGTCAACCGGGTAGTCCTGGACATTTCCTCCAAACCCCCGGCAACGATTGAGTGGGAGTGAGGCAGCAATTAGCTGTAGGGCGCGTCTTACGCGCCAACAAAGTCCGCATCTTCAGAATAATGGTGCGTAAGACGCACCCTACGAGAACTAACCAACTATGGCATTATGGGGATGAAAAAGACGCAGGCTAAAGCCTGCGGCTACAATAAAAATAAAAAATGCTGTTACTCTCGTTCCCAAGCTCCTGCTTGGGAACGTAGTTGGGTACAAAGCTCGGCTTTGTTCATGCCCTTGCTTCGGCTCTTTGGGACTAAAACTGGCCAGGGGCTACCCAATCTATTCGCAAACAGGAGTTTGCAGATCATAGGACGTCCCCAAGCAGGAGCTTGGGAACGAGGTGAAAATGTAGAACCGCCGCCCCCGGCGGTTTATGCGCCGCCGAGGGCGTCGGCGCTACAATTAATCTTTTACACGCCCTGAGCAATAAATGACTAAGGAAACCACAAGCCAAGAATCCTCCCCCCGCTTCTTCCGGGACATCCTGGGACAGGAGCGGGTCCTTACCTATCTCAAAGCGGCCCTCAACCGGGGCCGGCTGGCCCACGCTTATCTTTTCCTCGGCCCTGAGGGGGTGGGCAAGGCCTCCACGGCCCGGGCCCTGGCCGGGGCCCTGAACTGCACCGAGCTCAGGGAGGACGGGGACGCCTGCGGGGTCTGCCCTTCCTGCAAACGCCTGGCCGCGGGGACACATCCGGACTTCCTAGTTATTAGACCCACCTCCAGGGAACGTCCACCTAAGATAACAATCGATCAGATCCGGGAGTTCCGCCGTCTCACCAATTACCCCCCGGTGGCCGGGGGCTGGCGGGTGGTCCTCATCAAGCCCGGGGAAGACATGAGAGACGAGGCGGTCAATGCCCTGTTGAAAACCTTGGAAGAACCGCCGCCCCACCATCTCCTCATGCTCACCGCCGGGGTGGAGGCCGACCTTTTCCCCACCGTGGTCTCCCGCTGCCACAAGCTGGCTTTTGCGCCCCTGCCCTCCCCTCTCATTCAGGCGGAGCTCGCCCGCCGGGGTCTCAGCCCCTCCGAAGCGGCTCTCCTGACGGCGTTGAGCGGCGGCTCTCTGGGCCGGGCCCTGGCCCTGAAGCCCGAGGAACTCCTGGGCCAGCGTCAGCGGGTGCTTGACGACCTGGAACGCCTCTCCCAGGGTACCGCCACCACAGCCCTGGACTGGGCTCAAGGCCTGGCCAAATCAGCGGCGGAAACTGACACCTTTCTCCTCATGGCCCAACTCTGGTATCGTGATTTACTCTTGCTCGTGGACGGGGCCCCGGAGCGACTCCTGGCCCACCAGGATCGTCTACAAGTCCTCCGGGCCGAAGTTGCCCACAACCGCCAGGAGGCCTGGTTGACCAAGTTAGCCGCCCTGAGCGCCGCCCAGCGGCACCTCAGGGCCAACCTCAATCCGGAACTGACCCTGGACCTTATGGGTTTTAAACTTCAGGAATAAGATGGAATCTATGAATCTTTTGAAAATACGCCTCACCGCCGACACCAAGTGTTCTTCCGTCCTCACCGAGGATACGGAGCTCCTGCCCGGCGACCGCCTGGTGTTGCGCACCGGCGACGCCCTGGCCCTGGGCACTGTCAAGTGCATCTTTCCCGATATCGACCCGGAGCTGGTGGGCGGCCAAATGCCCACCCAGATCGAGCGGCGGGCCACCCCCGAGGATTTGGGTCAGGAAGAAAAAAACCAGCTCCTGGAAGAACGGGCCTTCCACTTCTGCCGGGAGCGCATCAAAGCGCGCCAGCTTCCCATTCACCTGGTGCGGGTGGAATGCCTTTTCGACGCCAGCAAGATTATTTTTTATTTCACTGCGCCCGGCCGGGTGGACTTCCGGGAGCTGGTCAAGGACCTGGTTCAGGAGTTCCGCACCCGCATCGAGCTCCGCCAGATCGGGGTGCGCCACCGAGCCAAGATGGTGGGAGGTCTGGGCATTTGCGGCGCCGAGCTCTGCTGCGCCTCTTTCCTCAAGGATTTCGAGCCCGTGAGCGTGCGCATGGCCAAGGAGCAGCAGCTCAGTCTCAACCCCAGCAAGATCAGCGGGGTGTGTGGCCGACTTATGTGCTGCCTCACCTACGAACACTCCACCTACCAGGAGCTGCGTAAGCACCTGCCTCGCCTCGGAAAACGGGTCAAACTTCCCGAAGGTGAAGGCAAAATCATTCGCTACAACCTGATCCGGCAGACGGTCACCCTGGAAATGGCGGAGGGCCAGGAGTTGGAACTATCCCTCTCCCAGCTACCCATGTCTCCTCCCCCCAAAACGCCGGAGGATGCCGGAGAGAATTAGGACATTCGCATGGACGATGCAGATAAGGCCTTAGAGTCCCTCAAAGTCCAAATTAAAAAAGAGATTATTGACAATTACTTCGCCGAGCGCTGCAACCTGGAAGAGGATAGTCAGATCCTGGAGGATGAGGTGGCAGCTTATCAGCAAGAATTTTCCGATCTTGCCAACCTCTTCTCCGCCTTTTACACCGCCCTGGGCCAGCAGGCGGCCATTGACCAAGTCATGCACCTCCTTTCCCTGGAGGTCCGGCCCTTTTTCGAAGATTTCAAGAACCTGCCGCCGGAGGCCCGCCAGGAGCTCCTCAAGGGTTATTCCCGCCGGGGTTTCACGGCCTGGCGCCGTTATATCAACCTGGTTCTGGACATTTACCAAAACCTGTTTTCCAGATACCGCAGCCTCAAGGAACAGTATGACAAGATTACGGTGCATCTGCGCCTTCTCAATGAGGACATCAGTAAATTCAACATGTCTTTTGATTTCGGCCTCATCGCCGCCCAGATTGAGGCCATGGAGGGAGGCGGGGAGGTAATCTCAGGGGGATTGCTCTGTTCTGAGCGGGAGGAGCTATCCACCCGCATGCGCTTCAAGCGGCGAACCTTGCCGGAGACTTTGCTGCCACCCCCTCCGGCTCTACCCTCCATCCAAACGGTGAAAGGCCGGTTGAAGTCGATATTAGAGAAGTTTTCACCCTGAACGGGCCTTACCCGGGCTCGCTTTTCAGGTACCAAGAGGCAGTAATGAAAAAATTGTCCTGGGTTTTGCTGCTGGCCTTTCTGGCCGCCGTGGCGTCCGGATGCGCCAGTGGGCCAACCACGTACCAGGTGCAAGTGAACGGCTACACCGCCTCAGGCGGACTTGCTCCTTTTGTCCCCATGGCCTCCTTCTTTGTCATGGAAAACGAAGAGGCCAAAAATCCCTTACTTGAGAAAGAAATCAGGGCGAAAATCACCAAACTATTGGAACAACGCGGGTATCCTTTAGCTCTTTATGAACAAGCAGACTACTACCTGCGCTTTACATACGGCATGGGCGCCCCCCAGACCGTAACCGTAGCCACACCCAGCGTCGGTATTGGCATCGGCTTTGGGACAGGGATAGGTTGTTATGGTCCGGGAGGCTATGGGGCCTATGGCCTCTTCTGGCCCGGATATTCGCCCTATTATACGGAGACTCAAGCCCTGTTTAACCGCTGGCTGATCCTGAATGTGGGGGAAGGAGAACACTACCGCGTCACCGGTAAGTTTAACACCGTCTGGGTAGGTGAGGCCCGCAGCACTGGCACCTCCTCGGATTTCCGGGAAGTGGTCAATTCCCTGTTGATCACCGCCTTTGAGCAGTTCGGCAGAAACACCGGCAAAGCCGTGCCCGCCGATGTCAGCCAGAAGGATCCCCGGTTTAAGGAACTGGAAGGGATCCGGTAAAGGAGTTTTGCGGCCGTAATGGAAACACCTAACTCCCGCCTCTCTGTGAATGGCTTATCCTCCCGGCTCCACAGCTTCTGGAGCCAGGGGCTCTGGAAGGAGGAGGCTCCGGGATTCAACGGCTTTTTTGTAAAAAGTCTGCGGGTCCTTTTCCTCTCTCTTCGAGGCCTCCTGGTCAACCGCGCCTTTATCCGGGCCTCGGCTCTGGCCTATCTCACCGGCCTGGCTCTAATCCCACTTATGGCCCTCCTCTTTGCCATCCTCAAAAGCCTGGGTATTCAGCGCCTCCTGGCCACCCACCTCCTGGACCACCTGGCTCCGGGCTCCAAGGACTTTGCCCTCCAGATCCTCCAGTACATCGAGTCCACCAATGTGGCCCGTCTGGGGGTTTTCGTGATCGTGGCGCTGCTGGCTGACCTGATCATTCTCATGACCAACGTGGAGTGGGCCTTCAACGACACCTGGAAGGTGGACCGCACCCGTCCCTGGCGCCGCAAGCTCAGCGATTACCTGACCATCTTCCTGATTCTGCCCCTCCTGATGGCCGTGGCCATTTCCATCGCCACCAACCTGGTGAGTCACCCGGTGATTGACCGTCTGCTGGTCGGGGTGCTGCCCAAGGCCCTGATGACCACTACTTCAGGACTAGTCTCCTTGGGTCTTTTTTGGCTGGCCTTTAGCTTTATTTATCTCGTCATGCCCAACACCCGGGTACGCTTCCTGTCGGCCCTCATCGGGGGGTTGGTGGGTGCTTTCCTCTGGCAAGGGGCCCAGATTCTGATGGCCTGGTTACACACTAGGGCCTCGTATTACAACGCCATTTATGGGGTGGTGTATCACCTCCTCTTCTTCACCCTCTGGATGTATTGGAGCTGGCTCATCGTGCTTTTCGGCAACGAAGTGGCCTATTCCCACCAAAACCTGGAACGTCTCAGCGAACAGCGCCGCCACCCTTCTCCCACCCGGGAACCGGTGGACGAGTACGTGGCTCTGGCTGCCCTGGTGGCCATTGCCGGCCGCTACCTGCGCCGCGAGCCGCCCCTGGACCTGGAGGAACTCGGACAGTCATTGGCGAACGGCAACCTTCTGGCTTCCCGGGTCGTGGAAACTCTGAAGGACTTTGATTTAATTATAGAGGTGTCTCCCACACCGGCAGAAGGCCCCCCTCGGTATGTCCCGGCCAGGCCTCTCGATCAGATCTCGGTGGGGAATGTCCTCAACCTTCTCCGCCAGGCCAGGGGTGGAGCGGTGGCCCAGCTGGTGGCGGGAGAACCTGGTTTGGCCCACTTCCTGCGCCGCCTGATTGAAGGGCCGGCCACTTCTCCCTGGGATGCCCTCAACCTGCAGGAGTTGGTGAACCAGGCGGCCTCCGAGCCCGAAAGCGCGCAGGGATTGGGTCAGAAGTAGATCGTCTTTCCAAAAGGGGCAGCCATGCGGGAAGTCTGGCGCATGTGGCGGTACTCCACCATGGTGGTCCTCACCGTCCTCACCGCGGGCCTGTTTGCTGCCATCCTTATCCCCTTTAAAGGCATCCCCCTCATCCCAGGCATCACGGAGCTGCGGCCCGCCAACGTCATCCCCCTGGTGTTCGGCCTGCTCTTTGGGCCCGCCGGCGCCTGGGGTGCGGCTTTCGGGAACCTCATGGGCGACTTCTTCGGCACTCTGGAAGCGGGGAGCTTCTTCGGTTTCTGGGGAACTTCCTGGCCGCCTATCTTCCTTACCAGTTGTGGCGGGGACGGTCCCTTGAGTCTTTGCGCCCTCACTGGCTCAGGTTTCTCTTGGCCGCCCTCCTGGGAGGCTTAGGCTGCGCCCTGGTGGTGGGCTTTGGGCTGGAGACCTTGAAACTCCTCCCTTTCAGCCTCATCGCCGCGGCGGTATTCCTGAACAATGTCCTCATCGCCATCACCCTGGGACCCTTGCTCCTGAAACTCCTAGCCCCCCGGGTCAGCCGCTGGGACCTTTCCTGGGCAGAGCAGATGGCCCCCGAGGACTGCGCTCCCGGGCCTGCCCCCCGCCTGGGGCTGACCTTGGCTTGGGTGGGGGCCGGCGGTGGTCATGTCTTGGGCCTGGCCGTTTCCACGGGGCTAGTAACCTGGACGGCCCTACCCAGGAGGTCTTTTCCCAGGCAGAGATACTGTCTGCTTGCCGCCTCAGGCCGCCGTTAGTGGTGCAATTGAGCCGTTGTTTGGGTTTTACGGCCCTTTCGCCCGAGGAATTTCGCGAACACATCAGGGGTTTGGGCTAGAATGTTTAAGGTGCTGCCCAGAGGTTTCCAGGGAGACGGAGGGGAATTATGAGCATCCACAACTCGGCTGGCGAAAGGTTTCCCAATCTCGTCATTGTCGCCCTGTTTCTCACCGTCTTCCTCTTCACCGCCTTTCACGAAGGCTACCTGCCCTTTGTTTCTTTCCCCTTCTTCCTGTCTCTTGCCGCCGGTTTTGCCCTAGCCTTCTGGCTGGCCCTCCACCTCAACACCAAACGGCTCCTGGCTCTGATCCTGGTGATCGCTTTTATGGAATACATCAAAGAAACCATGGGCATCCGGGCCGGAATGTGGGTATATCATGGCGCCAACGGGGCTTACCTGTTCGGGGTGTGGTGCTGGGTGCTGGTGGGGCTCACGGTCTTTGCCCTTGCCAACCGGCTGACCATTCCCCTGCTCCGCTCCTTCAAGGCCTCGCCGCCCTCAAGATGGAACCTGGTTGTGCCCCCGGCGCTTTTCCTGGTTATCTTCCTGTTTCTGGGAGAATACAGCAGCGGCGCCGGGGGTCTGTTTTGGTCTTTCTATACCCTGCTGCTCATCTATAACCTCTATATTGCCTGGAAAATGGATGCCCCAGTATTGATCGGCATCGTGATCACCGCCTGGGTGGGGGGCAACGTGAGCGAATATGTGGGGTCCGTCGCCAGCGGGGCCTGGACCTTTCCCCACAATCCGACCTATCCGCCGGCGTTTTTGCTCTTCGGCTGCTGGCCCCTGGAAATTTTAGCCCAGTACGCTCTCTCGGCGTTTTTGGCTGGAGAAACCTTGGAAGAGTATGCTTTTCTCAAAGAGGAGGGCCAATTATGATCTACCTGACGCAAGAGGAACGACATTTCAGGAATTTCATGGGAATCAGCGCCATCACTTACTTCATCGCCGGGCTGGCTTTCTTCCTGGCCCCGAACCTGATTCTCAAGGCCATTAACCTGGCATCCCGAATTCTAATCCCCAGCCTCCCGCCCATCCCCCTTGCCGTGGAAAAATTTTGGCTGTCCCTGGCCTTTTCCATGATGATGACCATCACGGCGATATGCTACCTGGTCCGACTTAACGTCCGGAAAAATATCCACCTTACCCTGCCGCTCCTGATCGCCAAGGCCACCTCCTCCCTCTCCGCCCTCTTCTTTTTCCTGTTCTCGGCCCGTTACTTTGCCTACCTGGTCATCTTTCTGGTGGACGGCGCCATCTTCTGGGTGACCCTCGCCTTCTACATCTGGGCCAATAAGGCCTTCCTGATGGCCCACACCGCTTTCTTACAGGAAGCGCCGGCCGCCCCCCCGGTGAGCACCGGCCCCACCACGGTGGCCGCCTTTCAGGGTGAAGACAAATTCGCACTCCTGGATCGGGTGCTCGAGGAGACTAATTTCTTCAACCTCCTGGAAAAGCGCTTCCAGGAGTCGGGCAAGTCCCGGGAAGCCTTTGCGGTGGTCGTCAAACCCAACTTCATGTTCATGCATGCTAAAAAGGACGTTTCCACCTATACGGACCCGGCACTGGTGGAGGCCCTGGTGGATCGCCTTGCCGCCCGGGGGTTTACTAATATCACCATCGTGGAATCCCAGAGCACCTATGGGAATTATTACGAAAACCGGGAGGTCCTCAAGGTGGCCGAGTACATCGGCTACTCCACTGCGAAAAACTACCGCATCGTGGACCTTACCGAGGAGATGGCGCCCTTCGAGTACGGCGGACGCCTGGGATCGCACTTTGTGGGGCCGACCTGGCGGGATGCCGACTTCCGGATTTCCTTTGCCAAAAACAAGACCCACACCTTTTGCCACTACACCCTCGCCCTGAAAAACATTTACGGCACTCTGCCCATGCAAGACAAGTTGAAGGAGTACCATACCAAACGGGAATACGACTGGCCCACCATCGAGACCATGAAGCACTTTCCGGTGCATTTCGGCTTAATCGACGCCTTTATCAGCGCTGACGGGCAGTTCGGGGTCATCACCTGCCCGGCGCCCAAGCACACCAAGACCATAATCGGCGGCGAAAACCTCATGGCCGTTGATTGGGTGGGGGCGAAAAAAATGGGGCTCGACCCTGACAACCCCCTGGTGGGCCGTTTCCTGCCGTTGGCGGTGGCGGCCTTCGGCAAGCCTGAGATAACCTGGATCGGCGATACGTCAACTTACCAGCCCTGGGAAAACGTGAGCGAGGTCTTCATAAAATCCCTTGACGTCATCGAAGAGGATTATTATTTCAGTGACTGGTGGTTTTCCACCTTAACTGCCATGGACGAGTATTTTGCTTTCAAAAAGAGAGGCTGGGTCGTCTGGATAACGCAGAAACTGCTGGCTCCCTGGAAGCGGATTTTTTACAGACACGACTATCTCTAAGCACATTTCAGAAAGCCTCATCACCTGATCGTGTGAGAGAGAGGGGAGGTTTTACAAAACTATGTGGATTGCCGCCGTCCAGCTTACCTCAACCGCGCAGGTTGACCGCAATCTGTCCCGGGCCCGGGGGTTCATCATCCAAGCCGCCAAGGGAGGGGCTGACCTGGTGGCGCTGCCCGAAAATTTTGCCTACATGGGGCCGGAACTCGACACCCCGCCCTCGGCCCAGCCCCTCCAGGGGCCCCTGGTCCAGGAATTTGGGGAACTGGCGAAAGAACTCGGCATCTTCCTGCTCCTGGGCTCCTTCCCCGAAACCACCGAGCCGGATAAACCTCCGTACAACACCAGCGTACTTTTGGGCCCGGACGGCGCCATCCTGGCCGTGTACCGCAAAATCCACCTCTTCGACGTGGACCTGGCCAGGGGGCCCAGCTTCCAGGAATCCCGGGTAGTTCAGGGCGGCAGCGAGGTGGTCACCGTCCCCCTTCCCGGCACTCCCTTCACGGCCGGGCTCACCATCTGCTATGACCTGCGCTTTCCCGAACTCTTCCGGGCTTTGGCGGCCCGGGGTGCGGATCTGATACTTCTCCCCGCCGCGTTTACCCTTACCACCGGCCGGGACCACTGGGAGGTACTCGTGCGGGCCCGAGCCATTGAAAACCAGGCCTACCTCATCGCTCCGGCCCAGCTCGGCCAACATTCGCCGGGCCGCGTGAGCTACGGCCGCTCCCTCATCGTGGACCCCTGGGGCACCATCCTGGCCCAGGCCTCTGACGCCGAGGGCATCATCATGGCAAAACTCGACCACGACCGCCTCTCCCGCCTCCGCCGAGAAATGCCCTGCCTGGGGCATCGGCGACTGTAATGGATTTTTTGGGGGAGGGGGTTCCTAGGGGCTGGAAGCCCATGCCGTAGGGGCGCAATTCATGGCGCCCTCAGGGCTTGATGAATCCAGCCTCTACAGGGGGGAGGGGGGAGAGGAGGAAGTTGTGTTCCCTCCTGGCCCTCCCCTCACAGGAAAAAAAAGGGCGGGAGGCCACCAGGCCTCCCGCCCTTTTACTCTTTAGTTTATTAGATTCCGCTAGCGCGCCGCAGCTTTGGCGAGTTTTTCTTTCATAGACATGCAGTCCCGGCAAAAGGGGGTTTCAGGCATCACTTCCAGGCGCTTGGGTCCGATAGCCTGGCCGCAGGATTCGCACATCCCGTAGGTGCCCTGCTCCAGGCGCAGGAGAGCCTCTTCAATGGCCTCCAGTTCCATCCGCTTCGGGCCTAAAAGGCTGAGATGCGTTTCGGCCAACAGACTCACCGCGGCCTGGTCCTCCTCGTCCCGGGCGGTTGACAGCATTTCCTGGTAGTCATCGCCGATATTGCTTTTGAGCCTATCCTTGACTTCTTGCCAGAGACGCCGCTTGCGGTCCAGGAGTCGCTCCTTCACCTCTGTCAGTCTCTCTGGGGTCGGTCCTGCCATGCTAGCTCCTGTTAAGAGTAAATTTTAGGGCCACCGAAAGCCGGGGCCCTTCCGTTTATTCCAGAAAGTCCTCCAACGCCGCCTTACGGGTGGGGTGTTTGAGACGCTTCAGGGCCTTCTTTTCGATCTGACGGATGCGCTCCCGGGAGACCTTGAAGGCCCGGCCGATCTCCTCCAGGGTATGTTCCACTTCCTCTCCGATGCCGAAGCGCATTTTCATGATTTTCTCTTCCCGCTGGGTCAGGGTGTTAAGGATGAAGGAGGTCTTCTCCGTGAGTTCGGATTCCAGAATGTCCTCGTAGGGAGAAACCGCCTTGTCGTTGCGAATGAAATCCCCCAAACGGTCCCCTTCGTCACCCACCGGGGTTTCCAGGCTGATGAGCTCATCCGACAGGTTGGTGACCATGAGAATCTTATCCTCAGGCACGCCGGAGCGCTCGGAAATTTCCTTCAAATTGGGCTCCCGCCCCAGCTCCTTCAGGAGGTCATAGAAGGCTCGATAGCAGCGGTTGCGGATCTCCTGGAGGTGCACCGGGATACGGATAGTCCGGGTCTTGTCGTAAATGGCCCGGGTGATGGTCTGGCGAATCCACCAGGACGCGAAGGTGCTCAAACGGTAGCCGGTGGTATAGTCGTACCGGGTCACCGCTTTCATGAGGCCCAGGTTGCCCTCCTGAATGAGGTCGGAAAAGGTCAAACCCCGATGGAGATATTTTTTGGCAATGCTCACCACCAGGCGCAGGTTGGCCTTGATCATCTTATCCCGGGCCTTGGTGACCTCGGACTCGGTAAACTTGATGCGAACCGACAGGTCTTTGAGCTCCTTATTGTCCGGATACAACTTCATAAGGCGCTTGATGGTCTGATGAATCAGGCGGAAGAGCTTCTCCTTAGCCTGGGCGCTCTTCTCGGGAGTTGCAAACCACTGCCGCACTTTCCTCTGCAGATAGGTCATTTCCTCCAGATCGGAGTCGGACGCCAGGACCAACTGCAGGACACCTTCCTGACCATGTTTGATAATGCGCCCCAGTTCCCGTTCTTCCTCTGGGGATAAAATGGCATATTTCAACATTTCCCGGAAATAGGCAGCCACCAGGCCCTCGTGCTCCGGGATTTCTTCGGCTTCCAGTTCTTCTTCCGTCTCACTTTCGGGGGACTCTTCGTCCGAACCATACGGGGTGCCATGGAGCTGTTCGGTGACTTCCAGTTCCTCGTCCCTGGACAGATCGTAGCTTTCCCGAAAGTTTCGGGATTTTCCCTCTTCTCCCTGAGTCATTATGGAAAACTTCTTGTAGGAGATGAGGGGCTCTTTGGGGCCGTTGATCTCCAAAAACTTTTTAAGGTATTCTTTTTCCATGGGTTTCATGCCTTTTCGGCAACCTCATAGCGGTAAAAAATTAAAAAGATTATTTTACTTTTTACCGTTGTATTGTCAAGAAAAAACTGCCAACTGCAATTTTTTCTTACGGAAATAAAATAATTACCCTTTTGGCATTGTCAAGCAGTCTCTAGTGGATAAACTCCCTTGACCGCGTTCACGGTTTATCAGTATGATGCCGCCAATGCTCCCTGGAGGCTCTGCTTTGTCCCATCGGTTCATCATCGACCTGAGAGAGGGTGACACCCTGAAACAATTTTTCCTCCTGCGTCGGGTGGAAAGCCGCCGTACCAGAGAGGGCAAACCCTATCTGGACTTGGTGCTGGCGGACCGGAGCGGCACCATCAAGGGAAAGGCTTGGGAGGAAGCCTTGCTCAAATGCTCCGGCCCTCTGGCCGAATGCAACTTCGTCGCCGTAACCGGCGAGGTGAAAGCCTATCAACGGGCCCCCCAGGTAACCCTTGACTTTATCGACACGGTGGACCGACTCCGGGCCAAAGGCCGTCCCCTCCAGGATTTTGATCCCGAACTTCTCATTCCCGCCACCCTCTATAATCGTGAGGAGATGTGGCAGGATCTCCTGGAACTCATCGAGGCGCACATTCGCCCCCCGCTGCACGATCTGGTGTTAGCCGTTCTCCTAAAATATCAAACCCAGTTCCTCGAATGGCCCGGCGCGGAATTCGTCCACCATGCCTATTTCGGCGGTCTCCTCGAGCATACCTGGTCCGTAGTCCGCCACGCCCTACGCTCGGTGGAGGTCTACCCTGACCTCAAGGCCGATCTCGTGCTGGCCGGCGCCATCCTTCATGATGTGGGTAAAATCAAGGAGTTGGCCGATCCCAACTGTCCCAAACGGTCGATTCCCGGCGGGTTGCTGGGCCACATCGTCCTGGGCTGGGACATGGTGCGGGAGGAAGCCCGGGCCATGGATTTCCCCGATGACCAGTTGTTGATGGAGCTCGAGCACATCATCATTGCCCATCACGGCTTCGAAGAATTCGGCTCCCCGGTGCTCCCCAAAACCCCCGAAGCCTTCCTGGTCTATTACCTGGACGACCTGGACTCCAAGTTACACATGGCCCACCGGCACCTCGAGACCGATGCCAGCGAGGGCGATTTCACCAGCTACCATCGGCTCTTGGGTCGCCGTCTCTATCGCCCCACCGCCCCCCCGGAGGAAGACCCGGAAAACTCCCCTCCAGACGATTATTAGACCGTGATTTCAAGCTCCTACTTTCAATATCCGGCCATTGACATTCCCCGACTGGACTTAATTTATAGGTAAAGCCCTTCAGGCTTGCGGGCAGTTGAATTACCTTGCCAGTTGTGGAGGATGTCATGTTTACCAACATATTAGTTCCGCTGGATGGTTCCGACCTGGCGGCGAAAGTCCTCCCTGCTGTCGTAGAGTTGGCGAAAAATTTTAATTCTCCGGTAACTTTGTTCCATTCTTGTCACTCCGAAGCCTTCGGAGAAGCCAGCCCCGGTGTCCTGGCCACCGTCCCGGTCTGGCTCCTGCGGGGCATGGAGTTCAAACCCCCGGTGTTAAAAGAAAAGTATTTTCAGTAACATGACCACTTCGTTACCGTCTTTCCGGTTCCAAGGCCAAACACTCCGGCTGGTCAGTAACCCTTAGGGGCTAGGCCCTCCGTCCAGTCCCTCTTTTCTTTTTCTGACCTTTCCTATCGGCTCCTTGTTAAAATCAAAAAAATATTTATCGCTTATGTCTTTAGATCCGAAAACAGCTTGGCAGAGGCAAACCTGGACTTTTTAAGGTTAACGAGCCTGAATGGAACCTTCTTCAGGTGTCGCCCCCCTCACCCCAACCCTCTCCCCCCGCAGACGGGGGGATAGGGAGAAGAGCTTATGGGGAGCCAGGCCCAGGCTCGAGTTCCTGCCTTTTTCCCTCTCCCCCAATGGGGGAGAGGGTTGGGGTGAGGGGGAAGGCAGTCTCTCAGGGATAGGTCGGAGCTAAGGGCATAAGCGTTAATTTTTTTTGCTCTCTCGGGATCCTCAAAAGATCCCCCGCCAGGCGAGCATTAACTCATACTTCCATCAGGGGAACAATATGGCACGTCTTTTTTTTCTGACTTTCAGCCTTTGGCTGGTTCTGGCCGCAGCCACAGTGCATGGTCAATCGGCAGCCCTTACGCCCCAGGCCCTTCTCAACGGGACCTACCGGATCGACCTGTTCGAGGAGAGTCGCCGGGTTACCCTGCTCAATGGCGCTTTCAACCAGAAGCAGCCGGAAGACTTCCTCATGGTGAGCCTGATCGAATATGCCCTGGGGGATCTGAACGGGGACGGCGCCGATGATGCCGCGGTGATTTTGGTGGCCAATACCGGCGGGAGCGGCTCTTTCTTCATCCTGGCCGTTATGCTAAACGATGGGGGAAAACCGCGACAGGCGGCTTCGACGGACTTGGGAGACCGGGTAGTGGTCAAATCCTTGGCCATCCAAACAGGGATCATTACCGTCCGGATGAAGGTCCACGGTCCCAACGACCCGGCCTGCTGCCCCACGGTGCACACCAGCTGGCACTATCGTTTAGTGAAGAACCGCCTGGTGCGGTTGTGAGAAAGTGTTACGGGAAGAGGCAGGGGCTAGTGGCGGGTATCCTCCCTTGTGGCCCCCCTTGGCCTCCTCCCCCAATGCCGCTTTTCAGGGGCACAAGCTTCCTGCCTGTGCTGGCGCAGGCTAAAGCCTGTGGCTACAGTTTTTCTTATTAACCTCCCGTGGGATTTCAGATGTTCTGCCTGACCATGATGAGTTAACAGGAGATGGTCGGGGCATGGCTTGCCGGGCCCAAGAGGGTGATTCTCCCTCCCCCGACCTTCCCCTCAAGTTTTCAAGGCTAACAGGCGCACCTCGGTGAGTTCCTCCACCGCGTAGCGCACCCCTTCCCGGCCCAGGCCCGAGGCTTTAACGCCGCCGTAGGGCATGTGGTCCAGCCGGAACACGGGCGCGTCGTTGACGATGACGGCCCCCACCTCGAGGGTCTCAAAGGCTTGCCAGGTATGGGCGAGATTATTCGTAAAGACCCCTGCCTGGAGGCCGTAAACCGAGTCGTTGGCCAGGTCCAGGGCCTCCGGGAAGTCATGGCAGGGCGTCAGGGTGGCCACCGGTCCGAAGATTTCCTCCCGCCAGACCTTCATATCCCGGCTCACACCTGTGAGAACGGTGGGGGGCATGATATTCCCCTCCCCCAGGCCGCCGGTGAGAAGCTCGGCGCCGCCCTCCAGGGCCTCGGTCACCCAGGCCCGCACCTTCTCCGCCGCGGCTGCATTGATGAACGGCCCCACCACGGTTTCCCCCCGGGCCGGGTCGCCGTGGGCGATCTCCCGGGCGATGGTCTTAAGGAAAATCCTGGTGAATGCCTCGTAAATGTCTTGGTGCACCAATACCCGCTGCACCGCGATGCATACCTGGCCGGCATGCGCAAAAGCCCCGATGGCAGTGCGGTGAGCCGCATACTTCAGGTCCGCATCCGCATCGATGATGCAGGCGGCATTTCCCCCCAGCTCCAGGATTACCTTTTTCCGGCCGGCCCGGGTTTTCAGATGCCAGCCCACCTCAGCGCTGCCGGTAAAAGAAAGCACCTTGAGGCGGTCGTCGGAAACGGCCCGTTCCGCCAGGTCCACGGTGCTCGGGAGCACCTGCAGTCCCCCCGGCGGCCCCCCGGCCTCCTGGTAGACTTCGGCCAGCCTGAGCGCGGTGAGGGGCGTGGCCGACGCGGGCTTGATAATGATGGGGTTCCCGGCCGCTAAGGCGGGTCCCACCTTGTGGGCTAAGAGATTAAACGGGAAATTGAAAGGAGCAATCCCCAGGACCGGGCCCACCGGGAAGCGCCGGGTGATGCCCCAACGTCCGGTGGTGGCCTGGCTCAGGTCCAGGGGAAGCACTTCCCCCCCGATCCGGGCCGCCTCTTCCGCGGCCAGGGTCAGCGTCGTCACCCCTCGGGCCATTTCCGCCCGGGCATAGGTGACGGGCTTGCCTCCTTCGGCCACGATGGTCTGGACGAACTCATCCCGGCGGGCCCTCACACCCGCGGCCATGCCCTCCAGGAGTTGCCGCCTCTCCTGGCTGGACCATTTCCTCAGGACCGCGGCGGCTTTCTCAGCCGCGACCATGGCCGCGTCCCACTCCTTGGGCCCGGCCAACGAGACCTCCCCCACCACCTCCCCGGACCAGGGGGAGATGACGGAGAGGAGGTCTTTTGTTTCAACCCAAATGTTGTTGACAAAGCAGCTTTTGATCATGACCCTGATCAGACTCCTAATCGTTTCTCTCTTTCCCAAGCAGGAGCTTGGGAACCAGGGAGATAACTATGTGTCGGGTGGGCATTGCCCACCATAAAATCCATTACGATTTTATTGATGGTGTGCGGTGCCCACCATACACTGTGTACGGGGTTGGGGAGGGGGTGTGGGGGAGGGGCAGGGGGCTTGCTCCCTGGCCCCTCCCCCACAATCCTTTACTCTCCTGCTCTCCTGCTCTCCTCCCCCACCATCCTTCACTCTTCCCCCCTCGCCAGGTTCAGGGCGCCGCCCAGGGCCAGTATCTGTCGCTGGCGGGAAGAGAAGTCAACTTTAAACCAGATTTCCCGGTCCGATTTTCCGTCGGGACCCAAAATCTGGAGGGGCAGGCGTTCGTCCCCCCCGAGCAGACGGTCCCGCACCTCGGGCAGCTCCAGAATCTGGTCCTCATGGAGGTGGTGATAGTCCTCGGGGTCCTCGAAGGTGAGGGGCAGGATGCCGAAGTTGATCAAGTTGGCCAGATGGATGCGGGCGAAGCCTTTCGCCAGTTTCACCCGGACGCCCAGAAACCGGGGGGCCAGCGCGGCATGTTCCCGTGAGGAGCCCTGGCCGTAGTTTTCTCCGCCCACCACCGCGCCTTCCTTGAGCAGCTTGTCTTCCTCCCATACCAATTCCGCCTGTTCCTGCACCCGTTGGACAAACCGGGGATCGATGCGGGAGAAGGCATACTGGCTGATGGCCGGGAGATTGCTCCTCAGGGGCAGGATCTCACTCCCCGCCGGCATAATGTCGTCAGTAGTGACATTGTCACCGGCCTTCAACCACACCTTCCCCCGCCAGGTGTCGGGGAGGGGCGAGAGCTGGGGGAAGGGCACAATGTTGGGGCCTCTTAGCACCTCCTCCACGGGCTCACCGGAGGAAGGCGGCGGCATGAGCTGGCGGCCATCCACCAGATAATAGCGGGGGGTGCCGATGCGGGGATAATCCCCTAACCGGCGAGGATCGGTGATCTCCCCGTATATGGCTGCGGCCACCGCGCTTTCCGGGGTGGCAAGATACACCTGGTCGCCCTTGGTGCCGCTGCGCCCCGGGAAATTCCGGGTGAAAGTCCGTACGCTCACTCCACCGGTGGCCGGGGCCTGGCCCATGCCGATGCAGCCCCAACAGCCGGGGGGCATGATCCGGGCCCCCGCTTCGAGGAGGGGAAGAAGCCCACCGGCCAGGGTCAGGTTCTCCAGGACCTGACGAGAGCCGGGGTTGATCTCCAGACTCACCCGGGGATGCACCTGCCGGCCCTTGAGGGCTCGGGCCACCACCATGAGGTCCCGCCAGGAGGAGTTGGCACAGGAGCCGATGAGCACCTGTTCCACCGGGAGACCTTCCACCTCCCGCACCGGCACCACCTTATCCGGGGAACTGGGACAGGCGGTCAAAGGCTCTAACTGGGTCAGGTCAATCTCATAGACGTCGGCATAGCCGGGGCGCCCCTGGGCCTTGAGGGGCCGCCAGTCCTTTTCCCGGCCCTGAAGAGCCAGAAATTTTTGCGTCTGGGCATCCGAAGGGAAAATCGAAGTGGTGGCCCCCAATTCCGCACCCATGTTGGTGATGGTGGCCCGCTCCGGCACCGACAGATGGCGCAGGGCTGGTCCGAAATACTCCAGGATTTTGCCCACCCCCCCTTTCACCGTGAGGCGGCGTAAAAGCTCCAGGATCACGTCTTTGGCAGAGACCCAGGCGGGGAAACGCCCGGTAAGGCGAACACCCAGGACTTCAGGCATGACCAGGTAAAACGGCTGACCGGCCAGGGCCAGGGCCACGTCCAGGCCGCCGGCGCCGAAGGCCAACATGCCGGCGCCCCCGGCGGTGGGGGTGTGGCTGTCCGACCCGATGAGGGTTTTTCCCGGCGCGCTGAAGCGCTCCAAGTGCACCTGATGGCAGATGCCAGTCCCCGCCGGAGAAAAATACAGGCCATAGCGGGCTGCAATGCTTCTGAGATAGCGGTGGTCGTCGGCATTGCGAAAGTCCGTCTGGAGGAGGTTGTGGTCCACATAACTCACCGCCACTTCGGGCCTGGCCCGGTCCACCCCCATGGCCTCAAATTCGAGATACGCCAGCGTCCCGGTGGCGTCCTGGGTCAGGGTGTGGTCAATCTTGAGGGCCACTTCCGTTCCGGGCACCAGCTCTCCGGAGACCAGATGCGCCTCCATCACCTGCTCCACAATAGTCTTCGCCATATACATTCCCTTTTCCCTTATGGGGCCGGGCAAGCCCGGTCCCCCGGCCCTCCCCTCAGGCTTTTCACATATTCTATCAATACATCCGGGCGGTTGCTGCCGATGCCCTCCAGTTTCATTTCCAGAAAGGGTTTAAGGGTCTCCACGTCGTCAATGTTCCAAATGTAAACCAGGAGGCCGGCCGCGTGGGCGGTGGCCACTAATTCCGGGGTGACATAGGCGTAGTTCAGAACCAACGCCTCTGCCAGGGCTGCCCGGGCCACCCCCACCGGGTCGACGGGGGAGCCCACCATAAGGACCCCGGTGCGCAAGCGGGGTTCCGCCTCCTTCAGGGCCTTCACCAAGGGGTGCCAGAAGGAGATGACACGGGCCTGATCATAAATCTCCCGGACCTGGAAAAAGTTGAGCACGGCCGTCGCAGCTTCGGGGTGTTTGACCTCTACCACCAGATGCACCCGCCCCGCCATTGCTTCCACCACATCCGCCAGGGAGGGTATGGGTTCCCCTTTACCGGCGTCCAGGCGCTTAAGTTCCGCCAGGGTGAAGTCCCTGACCGAGCCGGCGCCGTTGGTAGTTCGGTCAACGGTGCGGTCGTGGATCACCGCCAACTCGCCGTCTTTGGTGAGCTGGACGTCCACCTCCACCGCGGCTACCCCCATCTTGAGGGCCAAGCGGATACTGCGCAGGGTGTTCTCCGGCTCATAGGCCGCAGCCCCCCGATGGCCCATGATGTTCATCTATCAGCCTCCCTCACCGGTCCATGGCCAGGCCGGTCTATACCAAAAGCCAAACGTCCTTGCACCTTGTCTCAAATTAACATATTTAAATGAAAAAACCTGGGGAGGCAAGGGAAGGAGGGGAAATGTCCACCTGGCTGGGACTATCGCTGGCGGCCATTATGGCCTGGGGCTTGTGGGGCGTGTTCAGTAAAGTGGGCACCCAACACCTGGGCCCGCAGGCGGCTTTAATTCTTGGCATCTTCGGCTATTTGCCAGTGTTCGGTATCCTGTTATACGAAACCGGGGGGAAAATTCCCTGGCATCCGGTGGGTTGGGCTGCATCCGTGGGCGCCGGCCTGGCCACCGCCTTCGCCCTGTTATTTTTTTTCCGGGCCTTGTCCCAGGGGGAAGCTTCGGTGGTGGTGCCCTTGACGTCCCTGTATCCTTTGGTGACGGTGACGTTGAGTTGGCTCTTTTTAAAGGAGAGCATCACCCCCCGGCACCTGGCGGGCCTCATCCTGGCCCTGGTGGCGGTATGGCTGCTGTCGGAATGAAGTTTTCATAGCTAGGGCCGGGTAGACCTGGGAAAAAGGGAGGGAAAGACCACCATAAAGCAACCGGCTGCATCCCAAAAAACCCCTTGGAGTGCATCTTTCCCTTGACAATTGGTAAAAACGATTTAATATCGGAAAAGAAAAAAACAGGGGCGGCATTGATCCGCAAGTCACACAAAGGAGAGGCATTATGCGTCGTATGCGTTTGGTAGTTGTGGTGGTGCTGGCGGTGGGCCTGAGCCTGCTGTTAGCGGCGCCTGGCATGGCTCAAGGCCCTAAAGGAGGGGCCTTAATGAGCCAGGATGTTTACACTCCCATCGCTCAAGGGTATGATCTCATTCGAGCGGGAAAATACGAAGCAGCAGCAGTTCAATTCAAGAAAGCCACCAAAATTGACATGAACAATTCCTTTGCCCTCAACAACCTGGCAGCCATTGAGGCGCAAAAGGGCGAACTCAAGACAGCCATGGCGCTTCTGGAACAAGCCACGAAATATTGTAGCAGATACCTCGACCAGGTAGTCGACGTCTGTTTCGTGGGCGGTCTGTGCAATGCCATCAAGCCAACCCGGAAATTAGGCAAGGAAAGCTCGATTTGCAAGACTGTCAATGACAATATCGCCAAGCTGAAGGCGAAGATGGCCGCAAAGCCCGCTAAGCCGGTGCCCTCAACGCCTCCGCTCATGGAGAAAAAACAAACACCTAAGGATAAAGGCAAATAATTTCAGGCCCTCTGGGCCAGCCGCCCCAGCTTCAGATGTATAAAACAAAGCGGGTTTAGGTACCCGCGGCTGACAACTTAAGGAAGCACCAAAAGGAAACCGGGCCAGGGATCAGAAGGTCCCCGGCCCGGCTTTTTTTCGCTTGGATTAGCCGGAGAGAAGGCGGTGGAGGTCAGTCAACTCATCCCGGGCCTGGCGCAGGGCCTGCTTGACCCGGTGGGTGGGAGGTGTAACCGTGGGCAGGATCTGTTCCGGAGAAAGGGGCTCCTCCCCGGCCCAGGGAAAATCTGCCTTGATACTCAACAGGTCCTGGACCACCAGAGTGTAAGCCGCGTTGAGGAGGCCGGCGGCCCCTTCCTCCAGGCGTTCCCAGGAGAGGGGGAGCTGCTGGGCCTCCGGCTCCGGAGCTGTCACCGCCGTGCTAACGGGCCGCTCCTCCTCCATCTCCTTGGAGAGGGCCTTGGTCAGGGGCAGCTTTGCCAGTTTGGTTTTCTTGCCGGTAAGCTGTTTCTTTTTCGACATAGCCCCAGGAACTCATCGGTGAGCTGCTGATAATCATGCGCCCCCGTGCTTTTGGGGTCAAAATCAAAGATGGCCCGCTGAGCAATCTGGGCCTGGTTCAGGGCCTCATTTTTCATCACCAGGGTAACGAAGGTCTTGTCCCGATAAGGGCGCAGTTGCTCCAGGATGTACTCGTTGGTAACCCGGTTGCGCCGATCGAACATGGTGAGCAAAACCCGGAAGTGGTCCTCCTGAAAGAGCTCATTCAAGGCCACCCCCTTCACCATCTCGATAGTGGTGAGTAGATCCGCCAGACCGTCCAGTGAATACCGGGAGATCTGACAGGGAATGAGGATAAAGTTACAGGCAAACAAGGAGTTGGTGGTGAGCATGCCCAAGGAGGGAGGACAATCGATGATGATAAAGTCATAGTCGGCGCCATTGAGAGCCTGGGTTAGGATGGCCTCCCGGAACACCCTGGTGTAGGCCAGCTCCGAGGCCCGGGCCAGGCGGATGTGAGCCGGCGCCAGGAAGAGTCCGGGAACGTAGGTGGGCACCACCACATCACCAATGGGCTTTTTGGGAACGCTCATGATTTCGGCCATGGACTCCCCGAAAGAATCCGGGTCAACTCCGATGCCGATGGTGGTGTGAGCCTGAGGATCCAAATCCACCAGGAGCGTGCGAAAACCCTGGTAAGCCAGGCAGGCTCCCAGGTTTATGGCAGTGGTAGTCTTGCCGGTGCCGCCCTTCTGGTTGATGATGGCGAGGACATTGCTCATTGTGGTGTGCACTACTCTTGAGGAAAACCGCCAACAATTTTTTTCATGGTAAAGTAAAGGCCGCGACCCGTCAAGAATTATATCGACCCGGTATCCACCCCAGGAAGACAGTTTCGATTGGCAGGCTGGCATAGGGAGTGCATTACGGAAAAATGATGATTCCCCCGCTGAACGGCTCCCCCAAAGAGTTCACGTTGGATTTTACTGGGGAAAAACGTCGCTTCCAACGCCTGCTGGTGACGTTGCCGGTGGAATTCGGCGCCTTCCACCCCGAGTCTGGTGAATACCACGATGGCCAGGGGGTTCTGAAAGATTTCAGCCTCAGCGGCGTTTACTTTCACTCACGGGAGCCAATACCCTTCAAGCCCGGCTACATTCTCACCATTAGCATCTCCACCCCCCTGCCTCCTCTGAGCCAATTCGACCACACCCATATCCAGGTCCGGGGCGAAATTATGCGCCTGGAGGGGCCCTTCCCGGAAAACGGCCACTACGGCGTCGCCGTTAATTTCCTGGAGTTTCCGAGCTTCGCCAATCTGGCCCACCAAGTGACCCTGAACGGCTAGCTTTTGTGCCAGGTTGTTCAGGTTGGTGAACAGGGCAGAGGGCGATTTCCTTTCAGTTCTGCGGCATTTTCAAAAATTTCAATACATTATATACTGAACAGAAAAGTTAACTTCCTTTACAAGATTTTTAAACACTGTTTTAACTTTTTCAAATATGAACCTCAAGACTAAGGTGGCAGTAGCCCTCAGCGGCGGCGTGGACAGCGCCGTGGCCGCTCATCTCCTCAGCCAACAGGGCATTGTGGTCTGGGGAGTGCATCTGCGGCTGGGGGAAAGCTCCTCCCCGCCCCCTGACCTGGCCACTTTGGCAACCCGATTAGGCATTTCTCTGGAAATCCTGGACCTGCGGCAGGACTTTGCCCACCAGGTGGTAGATTACTTCGTGGACGAATACTTCCAGGGCCGCACCCCCAATCCCTGTGTTCGCTGCAATGCGGTCATCAAGTTTGGGGTGCTGTGGGAAAAGGTCAAGACCCAGGGAGCCACCTACCTGGCTACTGGACACTACACGCGGCTTAAGTCTTTGCCCGACGGCTCATTGGGAGTCTTTCGGGGCCTGGATCGCACCAAGGACCAATCGTACTTCCTTTGCCGGCTGCCCCGGGAGTTGTTGCCCCACCTCCTTTTCCCCTTGGGAGAAATGACCAAGAAGGAAGTGCGGGCCCATTTCCAGAGGTTGGGGCTACCCCACCTGTCAAGCTGCCAGGAAAGTCAGGACATTTGCTTCATTTCCCAAAATGGCTACCAGGATTTTCTGTGGGCCCATCGGGGACAAAGGGGCTTACCCGGGGACCTGGTGGACTACCGGGGCCGAGTTCTCGGGAAGCATCGGGGGGTGGAAAACTACACCGTAGGCCAGCGGCGGGGCTTGAGGACGCCGGCCCGGGAGCCATACTATGTCCTTGAGATCCAGCCAGAGAGCAATCGGGTGGTAATCGGTCCCCAACGGGAGCTCTACTCCCAAGGCCTTCGGGCCCGGGACATGAACTGGCTCATCGAACCACCCCCAGGGAAACTGTCAGCCACCGCGATGATCCGCTACCGCCATCCGGGAGTCGAGGCAGTTGTTGAGACCGTCAAGGAGGGTATCGTGGAAGTTACCTTTGCCACCCCCCAGGCGGCGGTGACCCCCGGCCAGGCCGTGGCCTTCTATGACGGCGACCGCCTCCTGGGAGGCGCCTGGATAGAGGAAAGAATAAAGTGAGGCGGGGGAAGGGAGTTGCAGGAACACGGCCTGCCGTGCCCTCAAGGCGGGGGATTTTCCATCCCCCGGCCCTCCCCTCAAGACCAAAGCATAAACCTGATCCATGCCTTATTTCCAGATCATCACCTTCGGGTGCAAGGTAAACCAATTCGAGTCGGCGGGGATGGCCGAAGTCCTGGTGAATTCCGGCTTTGAGCCGGCTCCTGCCGAGGTCGCGCCGGATTTGGTGGTGGTGAACACCTGCACGGTGACGGTCCGGGCCGACCAGCAAGCCCGTCAAACCGTGCGCCGCCTGGCCCGGCAGCACCCCGGTGTACGGCTCTGGGTCACCGGTTGTTACGCTCAGCGGGCCCCGGAGGAGTTGGGTGGCCTGCCGGGGGTGGCAAAGGTCTTTGGCAACCGGGAAAAGGTCGGATTAGCCAAGATACTCGCCCCGAAAAGGGAAAACCCAGGGCTCCATATCCAGGTGCAGGACTTTGCCCCCCAGGAACCCTTCCAGATCTGGCCGGTCCACAGCTTTCCCGAGCATACCCGGGCCTGGCTCAAGATCCAGGACGGCTGTAACCACGCCTGCAGCTACTGCATTGTCCCTGCAGTCCGGGGGCCCGCCCGCAGCCTGCCCCCGCCGGAGGTGACGGCCTCCCTGGAAGCCCTGGCTGCGCGGGGCTATCAGGAGGTGGTCCTCACCGGCATCGACCTGGGGCAGTATGGCCAGGACTTAGCCCCACCCGGTTCCCTGGCCGGCCTTCTTCGAACTCTGGCGCCGCGATCCTGGCCTTTCCGGGTGCGGCTCAGCTCTCTGGAGCCCCAGGAGCTGACCTCGGAGTTGGTGGAAGCCCTGGCGGCCTTTCCCAACCTCTGCCCCCATTTTCATCTGCCTCTGCAAAGCGGGGCCGCCCCAGTGCTGCAAGCCATGGCGCGGCCTTACCACCCCGAGCATTTCCGGAATCTGGTGCTGGAGCTTCACCGGCGCTTCCCTCTGGCCGCCCTGGGTCTGGACATCCTCGTGGGTTTCCCTGGAGAAACGGGGGCCGACTTTGAAGCCACCCGGGTCCTGGTGAAGAGTTTGCCCGTGGCCTATCTGCATGTTTTCCCCTTTTCCCCCCGCCCCGGCACCCCAGCCCAAGCCCTCAAGCCGCTGCCCAGCCAGGAGGTTCAGCGACGGGCTCGGATTATGCGAGATGTGGGCCGAATCAAGAAGGCGGCATTCTATCAGGCTAACGTGGGGAAGGTGGGAGAAGTGCTGGTGGAGGGCCCGGCTGCCGGACGTCCGGGGTGGCTCAAGGGCCTGAGCGCCAATTATCTGCGGGTCCTTATCCCCGGCCCCCCCGAGTGGCGGAACCGTCGCCTGACCGTGAAATTCCTTAAGGTCGAGGAGGAGATGATGCTGGGTGAAGTGATACCCTAAAATGGAATCGGAGTCGGTGTCTTGCAGAGAAGGAACCAGATCTTAACCGGGGGAGTCCACCAGGGGGCGGGCGACAAGCCCGCCTCTCTTGTTTTTTTTAACCTGCAGCCGCCGACGCTGGCATAACCCAAATAGCTTAAGAAGAGACGATATCCTCTCCAATAAAAAAAAAGCGCCCCCTGGTTACCCACATCCCGGTTGCAGGGGGCGCAGCCTAAAATAACTCAGATTAAATTCTATGCTGGGGCACCCTGCCAGAGAGCGGCAGGCACCGCGGCGCGCCGCGGCTCCCGATTGTGGATAGACGGCACCCACAGGCGCCAGGCGTCTTCCTGGTGGATGAGGTGTTGGACGAAGCTTTGGTGTAACTCGTGACTGCCCCGGCTTACCTCCAGCCGCCCTATAATGGGATGGCCGAGAAGGGCCAGATCGCCCAGCGCGTCCAGGATCTTATGACGCACGAACTCCTCCGGGAACCTCAGGCCATCGGGATTCAGGACGCCGGTGTCATCCAGGACTATGGCGTTGTCCAGGGAACCGCCTCTGGCCAGTCCCCGGGACTGGAGGAACTGAACTTCCTTTAAAAATCCGAAGGTCCGGGCCGGGGCGATCTCCCGGCGGAAATTGTCGGAATTCAAAGGCACGGTGAACCGCTGTCGCCGAATCAGGGGATGGGGAAAATCTATTGAGTAGGTGATGCGAAACTGTCCCGGCGTCAGCCGTATCCAACCATCCCCGTTGGACAGCTCCACCGGCTTGTGTAACTGGAGATAGGCCCGCGGCCAGGGCAGGGTGCTCAAGCCGGTCTGCACTAACAGATCCGTTATAGGTCGGGCGCTGCCGTCCATGATGGGGACCTCGGGGCCGTCCACTTCGATGACGGCGTTGTCGATCCCCAGACCGTAGAGGGCCGCAAGCACATGCTCCACTGTTGCCAGGGTGGCCGGACCCTCTCCCAGAGTTGTAGCCCGATTGGTATCCACCACCCGGCTGCAATGGGCCCGCACCTGGGGTCTACCGGGTAAGTCGGTCCGGATGAACTTAAGCCCATGGTTGGCTGCAGCAGGAAATATCGTCATGGTCACCGGCTGACCGCCGTGCAAGCCGATGCCGGTGATGGTGACGGGCCGTAATATGCTTTTTTGCCAGATCATATCTCCCCCGCCAAACGGTTGTGCAAGGGGCATACCATTCCAGCCAGGTTTTTTGCTCATATAACACAGTAATAATACTTATAAATTTTCCTCATGCCGGACTTGTTTTCACGCCGCGTGGTAAAAAAACCACAAAGGTCCCGAGACCTGTGGCGGAAAAACTACAGAACCTTGACCCAAATCCGCTGGGCACATTAAGAGAATACCACGTGCAGGGTCCTCCTCCGGATAGATCCATACCCGCTTCTGTCAAGTCACCAAAATCCGTCTACATTGCCCGGGAAAGTTCCTCACCTTCCCTTTCCCCGCTGGGGGAGAAGGTTTGAAAAAGGGGACAGGGGCAATGGCCCGGGAAGTCTCGTCTGTGGACCCCCTGCCCACCTCTCGAATACCAGGATCCCAAACTCGAGTTGCAGGGGGAACGCTGGGGAAATTTTTCCCAAGCGGGGAGCATAATTCCCCACAGGCTGCTGCTCCTTTAGACCCAGCCTATCTCTGCGGGGCGCTATCCTAAATAATTGGGGCAGTTACCGGAGGTCCGGCCGAGAGGTTCGGGCGGTTCGCTTTTCTGCGAACCA
>CBFDAH010000001.1:0-68244 GCA_965602785.1 uncultured Syntrophobacterales bacterium | reverse complement strand
CCGGGTTGAGTTAGTTGGGGGAAAATGCGGGCCCCAACAAATTGAGATTGTTGCAAACAGTCTTTTGGGAGAGGGGGCCAGTGATCCCCCGGCCCGCCCCTCAAGATACTTACACAGCAGTCTCAAATTGTGGCGCAGCTTAACCCCCGCACCCATCCTTCTCTCCCCGGCAGGGGCGAGGGGGCTGAGGAACTTTTCAGGGCAGTCTTCTGGGAAAGGCAAGGTAGGGGGCGGCCTTGGGTGTCCACCCCATAAAGAAAGGGCGCACCCACCGGTGCGCCCCGCCACCATGTTTTTCTAAGAGGAGAAAAGAGGGAGCAGGCTGTTTCACCCCCTGCCCCCTTCAGGTCAGCTTACTGGCCGCTGGCTTTGGGCTGCTCAGCCAGCCAGGCCTCCCGGGCTTCCTTACGGACGGGACTCGGCCCCAGCCTAAAGGCCTTCTCGGCTACTTCCTGGGCGATGGCCGCAAACCTCGGCCCTTCCGAAGAGGAAAGGTTGTACATTTCGAGGCGCTCGGGTTCGAGCCCCAGGGCCTCGAAGTCTTTCTTGACCTTGGCCACCCGTTTGCGGGCCTGGATGTTGCCCGACAGGTAGTGGCATTCGCCCTCCAGGCAGCCGGCCACGAATACTACATCCGCCCCGCCTTCAAAGGCCTTGAGGAGGTGCAGGATGTCTACCCGGCCGGTGCAGGGCATGAGGATGACCTTAATCTCCGGGGGATACTGCAACCGCATCGAACCTGCCAGGTCCGCAGCGCTGTATGCTCAGTACCGGCAACAGAAACCGATGATTTTGGGGATATAGGGATCGCTCATCCTGTTGTTCCTTTCCTTAACCCGCGGCCAGGGCCAGTTCCTGGGCGATGATCTGGGTGTCAGTGTAGTGCTTCAAGCTGATGGCCTTGGCCGGGCACTCCGAGACGCAGACGCCGCAGCCCTGGCATTTGGCCGGGTCGATGAAGGCCGCGTCCGCCTCGTAGTCGATGACCGGCACGGTGAAGGGGCAGGTGCGCACGCAGGTGAGACAGACGGCGCACATATCAGCATCCACTTCCGCCACGATACCGCCCACCTTGACCAGGTCCATACCCAGGAAGGTAGCGGCCCGTCCGGCCGCGGCTTTGGCTTGGGCGATGGTCTCGTCAATGGGCTTGGGATAGTGGGCCAACCCCGCCAGGAAGATGCCGTCGGAGGGGAAGTCCACCGGCCGGAGCTTGGCGTGGGCCTCGTTGAAGAAGCCCTCGGCGTTCCGGGACACTTTGAACAGCTCCCCCAATGCCTCCGTGGGGTTGGGGAGCACGGCGCTGGCCAGGGTGAGGAGGTCGGGTTGCAACACCACCGGCAATCCCAGGATGGGATCCTTCACCGTCACCTGGAGACCGCCCTCGGCGGTCTTTGCCACCACCGGCTTGCTGTCCAGGTCGAAGCGGATGAAAATAATCCCCTTCTCCCGGGCCTCCTTATAGAGCAGCTCCTTGTCCCCGTAGGTGCGCATGTCCCGATAGAGGATGAAAACGTCCATGTCGGGATTCAAGGTTTTTAGTTCAAGGGCACTTTCCACCGAGTGGGTGCAGCACAGGCGGCTGCAGTAGGGCCGCTCCGGCTCCCGGGAGCCCACGCACTGGATGAAGACGGCCTGCTTGGCGTCCGTCACCCGGGGTTCTTGCTCCGCGATGGCCTTATCCAGCTCGAAGGCCAGGAAGACGTTATCTTGCTGGCCGTAGAGGTACTCTTCCGGCTTGAAAGCCTGGCCGCCGGTGGCCATGATGGTCACCCCGTGGTCCAGCTCCTGGTCGCCCGCCGGGGTCTTCACGGTGGACTTGAAGTTGCCGATGAAGCCGCTGGTCTCGGTCACCGTGGAGTTGAACTGCAGTTCAATATTGGGGTGTTTCTCCATCTTCTGGATGAGTTCTTCCAGATAGCCCTGGTAGTCGTACCCCCGGTAGCTGGTCACCAGGTTCCGGGCGTTGCCGCCCAGGGTGTCGGTCTGTTCCACCAGATGGGCCTCAAAGCCCATGTTGGCGATGGACAGGGCCGCTTCCATGCCGGCCACGCCGCCGCCGATAACCAGAGCCGACTTGGTGACGGGGAACTCCATCTTGTGGAGGGGCTCCAGGTTGGTGAGACGGGCGGCCACGCCCCGCACCAGGTCCTTGGCTTTTTCCAAGGCTTTTTCTGGCTCGTGCATGTGGACCCAGGAATCCTGGTCCCGAATGTTGGCCATCTCAAACAGGTAGGGGTTGAGCCCTGCCTGCTGGATGGTCTCCATGAACATGGGGGCGTGGGTCCGGGGGCTACAGGAAGCCACCAGCACCCGGTTCAGCTGGTGTTCCTCGATGGCTTCAAGGATCTTTCCCTGGGTGTCGGCGGAACAGGTGAACAGGTTTTCGTCCGCAAAGACCACATTGGGCAAGTCCTTGGCGTAATCCGTGACGGTGGGGATGTCAATGACCCCGCCGATGTTGATGCCGCAATTGCACACGAAGACGCCGATGCGGGGCTCCTCGCCGCTCACGTCCCGCTCCGGCGGCAGGGAGGGTTTCTTGAGCGCCGTGCCCCGGGCGGGCGCCAGGATTTCCCCGGCCGCCGCCGCGGCGGCGGAGGCTTCCATAACCGACTGGGGGATGTCCTTGGGGTTCTGGAAGACGCCGCAGACATACACGCCAGGCTGATTGGTGGACACCGGGGTAAAGGGGGAGATCTTGGCGAAGCGGGTCTCGGGCACTACGTCTACGCCCAGGCGCTCGGCCAGGCCCAAGGCGTCCTTGGAGGCTTCCAGACCCACGGAAAGGACCACCAGATTGAAGTCTTCTTCCTTGAGAGTCCCGTCCTCGGAAATATACTTGATGCGCACATCATCGGAGCCCGGCACCGGGTCGATGGTGTGAATGCGGGAGCGGATAAAGCGGACGCCGTGCTCCTGCTCGGCCCGCCAGTAGTATTTTTCAAAATCCTTCCCGTGGGTGCGCATGTCCATGAAGAACATGGCGGCGTCGAGCTCGTAATCTTTGGCGTGTTCTTTGGCGATCACCGCCTGCTTGATGGCGTACATGCAGCACACCGACGAGCAGTAACTGTTGTCGCAATGGTTCAGGTCCCGGGAGCCCACGCACTGGAGCCAGGCGACCTTCTTGGGCTCCTCGTGGTCGCTGGGCCGGATAAGATGCCCGGCGAAGGGGCCGGAGGCCGAGAGGATGCGCTCGAACTCCATGCTGGTGACCACCCCGGGGTAATTGGCGTAATGATAGGCGGAATACTTGGTGGGATCGTAGGTCTGGAAGCCCGGGGCCAGGACCACGGCGCCCACGTTGAGGTCAAGCTTCCGTGGCCCCTGTTCGTGGGCCACGGCTTCGGCCTGGCAGGCGATGGCGCACTGCATGCACTCGGAGCATACGCCGCAGTTGATGCAGCGGGCCGCCTCGGCCACGGCCTTCTCCTGGTCGAAGCCCAGATTGATCTCCTTGAAGCCTTTCACCCAGTCCTTTTCAGGAATGGTGGGCATGGTTGCCCGGGCTGCTTGGGGCTGGTCCTCGGGGATGGGGTTCCAGACGCCGTCCTCGATGGGACGGAGCGGAAACTCCCGGTCTTCCTTTAAATCCTGGCCGTTCAGGTAGCGGTCAATGGAGACAGCCGCCTCCCGGCCGTCGGCCACCGCGGCGATGGCGATCCAGGGACCGCTCACCACGTCGCCGCCGGCAAACACGCCCTCCCGGCTGGTGGCGCAGGTGTCCGGGTCCGCCTTGATGAGGCCCCGGGGGGTAAGCTCCACGCCATCCGCGTCGGTGAGAAAGGAGAGGTTGGCCTTCTGGCCGATGGCCAGGATGACCACGTCGCAATCCTGGGTGCTGAGCTGATCCTCGAAGTAGGTGGGGGCGAAACGGCCTTCCTCGTCGAAGACCCGCTCCACCGCCTTGAGCTCCAACCCAGTGACCTTGCCGCCCTTGGTGAGGACCTGCTTGACGCCCAGACGATGGGCGATGGGAATGCCTTCGTGCTCCGCCTCTTCCACTTCCCAGGTGTTGGCGGGCATCTCCTCCCGGGATTCCAGACAGATGATGCTAACCTCTGCGGGCTTCTGACGCTTGGCGGTGCGGGCCACGTCCATGGCCACGTTGCCGCCGCCCACGACGAGAACCTTCTTGCCGGAAAAGTTGAACTTTTCCCCGGCGGAGGAGTCCCTGAGGTAATCTACGCCCCAGAGGACGCCGTCGGCGTCGGAGCCGGTAACCGGGATCTTAAGGGAGTCCGAGCAGCCCACGCCCAGGTACACCGCGCGGAAGCCGTCCCGGGTGAGGAGGTCATTCACCGTGCGGCCTTCGCCGATGGGCGTGCTGCAGCGAATATCCACCCCCAGCTTTTTCAGGTAATTGATTTCCTGATCAACGACCTGCCGGGGCAGGCGGTACTCGGGGATGCCGTAACGCAGCCAGCCGCCGGGCTCGGGCGCGGCTTCAAAAATCACCGGCTTGAAGCCCATCATGGCCAGATGGTAAGCGCAGGCAAGACCCCCGGGGCCGGAGCCCACGATGGCCACCGACTCCTCCCGCGGCTCCACCTCGGGGACGGGGATAGCGTCCCAATCCACCTGGTCCGCCACAAAACGCTTCAGGGAGCAAATGGCAATGGGCTCGTCCATTTCCTGGCGGCGGCAGTCAGTCTCGCAGGGGTGGGGGCAGATGCGGCCGATGGTGCCGGGCAGGGGCAGCCGCTCCATGATGAGGGCCAAAGATTCGGTGAATTTTTCCGCCTTGATGAGCTGCACGTAGCCTTGGGCGCTCAGGTTGGCCGGACAGGCCCGGGTGCACGGGGCCCGGTCAAACTTCTTGATGGCGAAGGTGGAGGGGATGGCCTGGGGATACAAGCGGTAAATGGCCTTGCCTTCATTTAACCTCAGGTTGAATTCGTCGGGCACCCCCACCGGGCAAACGTCAACGCAGGCCCCGCAGCCGGTGCACTTGGCCGGGTCGATGTAGCGGGGCTCCTGCTCCAGGGTCACGGTGAAGTTCCCGGGCTCGCCTTGGATGGCGGCCACCTCACTTAAGGTGGAAATCTCGATGTTCAGGTGGCGGCCGCATTCCACCAGCTTGGGAGAGATGATGCACATGGAACAATCGTTGGTGGGAAAGGTCTTGTCCAACTGGGCCATGACGCCCCCGATGGCCGACTTTTTTTCCACCAGGTGGACGTAGAAACCGGCGTTGGCCAGGTCCAGGGCCGCCTGCACCCCGGCGATGCCGGCGCCCACGACCATCACTTTTCCTACCGGTTTTTGAGGGGCCTGTGGTGCCATATATTTCCTTCCCTTTATGGTTTTTAGGTTTCTATAACGTCTGATGTTCAGGTATTGTGAAATAACCCACTAGTCATAATACAAAATAGAAGGCAAGCAAGTCAAGCACGAATCTCTGGATTTTGGGAGCCTTGACCTGTGGGAGGAAGCACCTAGATATGCGCCCCCCGTAGCCCTGTTTTTCTCAACCGCCTTTCTCCCAACCCCTTACATATTTTCAAAAAAGCGAGACCTTGGGCCTCGATTTTCCCAAAGCCTAAAGGGGGTTGGGAGGGGAGTCGCAGGGGCACGGCTTGCCGTGCCCAAGGGCGGGGGGCCAGTGGTCCCCCGGCCCGCCCCTCAAGATACTTTCACAACAGTCTCAATTTAAGGGGAAAGGTGGGATGGGACCGTCTGAGATTTCCTGGCTCGTGAGCGAGAGGCTAGTACTTAATTGCGAAAGTTAGCGGATTTTTTGAAAGCGGTTTTTATTCCCCCCTTTTTTAAAGGGAGACTTTATGCGTTCCGGATCTTCAAGGAGGCTCGCAATTACCTACGCTGATTTTCGCAACGAAGTACTTAGGAAGAGCTGCGTCCTGAGCCCCGGGGAGAGAGATTGACCTTAACCGTCAGGGAGGGAAGGGAACAAAGGAAGAAAGCCAGCCCGGTGATACAGGCCCGGGACCGCAGCCCCCCTGCGGACTGGCTTTTCTTTAGTTGGCCTTGAGATACTGTGTGGCCCAGGCTCGGCGGGAATCAGGCGCCGCCCGGACCAGCCGGGGCAAGGGGCCGTCCGCCATTACTCCCACGAGCTGCCGGTACACCGGACAGGCAAACTCGAACCTGTTGAGCAGGGTAATAATCGAAGCACAAAAAGGACACCGGTACATCTGTCTTACCTCCCTGAGCGGGGGTCGGGAGAGGGGCAAGGGGCCTTGGAGCCCTCACCCCATTCCCCAAGGACTGTTCAGCTAATTTCTACCGCCTCACCCGACCCTGAAAATCGTGTTCATGGTGGTGCAAAGCCTCCCACAAACCCTGGTGCTCCACTTCGTGCTCCAGCCGGGGCAGAAAGCGAGTGTTGCTGTCCTCCTGGTGCTGATCGCAGTTCTGCCTCAGGGTGTCCATCTTGCCTTCCATGCGGGAGAGCTTGCCCCACAACATCACGCCGTAAACCCCGGCGACGAGGCCCACCAGGAAGACGAGAATCAGGGCGGCGGGAAAGAGTGATATAGTCATGGCTGCAATCCGTTTTAGTTGTTTGTGATGATGAGATGAAAACTGCGCTCCAGCTCCCGGTTGGATGCCTCCAGCCAACGTTGGGGGAATTGTATGTGGGGAAAGGGGCAGGGGCTCGTGGTCCCTGGACCCATCCCCCCAACAGTGCCAACCTATCCTTCTACTCCTCCCAGCCGGTGATCCGCACCACCTGGTTGGCGGTGTTGTTGTTGTCCAGGTAAAGGCTTTGGTGGGACGGCGCCAGGCAATCAAAGGGCACGGCCCCCCTGACCCCATGGAGGGCAATATCCGGGGGGGGGGGCATGGATAATCAAGGCCGCATTGCTGCCGTCGTAGGAGACGGCCAGCTTGAGGTCATAGCCGTCCGTGGCCGCGGCATACCCCATGAGGCGCCGGGCCATGGGGGGCGCGGTCAGGGCCAGGTCATAGGCAGTAAAGCCGTTGATGGCCCCCTGGGCCAGGTCCCGGTGCGTGTGGTAACGGTAAGCGTTCCCCTCCTGGAAAAACGGCGCCAGATCGCTGCTGGCGTCATTCAGGATCATGCCCAAATAACCGAAGTTCGTTTTGGGAAGCCCCACCAACCAGTCTCCCTGGGCCAGGGTGAGGGCGCTCCCCCCATAGGTGATGGTGCCCCCGGTGGCGTTATCGCTGTTGTTGGCGGTAATGGCCCGCATGAGCCCCCGGGAGGCCCCGGTAAGGACCAGGACTTTGCCGTCCACCAGTTCGTTGGTGGTGAAACCGTAGCCGATGTCCAGGGTGTCGGGGTTGTTCCTGAGGGTGATAACCTGAGTAGCCTGAGAGGACACCCGCATCACCGGCATGCCTTTCAGGCTGAAGGTGGTGTCCCCGGCGCCCGCCACCGCATAGACGGCATACCACTGGCTGGCCTTCTCCGTGCCCCAGAGGCTGCCGGGACTGGCCACATCCAGAGTGGCGGGAGTGGCGTTCTCCCGGTAGCGTCCGTCGGACAGGCCTCCGTCCACAAAAACCCCCCGGTGCAGGGGCGAGGGTAACCCCGTGAGCATCACCCGGGCCTTGCAGTCCACCGTGGCGTTGACCTGGACCTGGGAAGCACTCACGTATTCCAGGGAGGGGCCCTGGGCCAGCTCGAAGGTTTCCACCACCGCCTGCTCGATTTTGTCGAAGTCGCCCTTCAGGATGACCTGGCGGCCGGTGCCGCTGGCCCACTTGGCCTGGGGCAGGTGAATTAAAGACATGGCGCCACCTCGCTTTTCGAAAATCTCTTTGACAAAATGTCACTGTATGGGCCTGGTCCCAAGAGACCTCTGACCCATGGTTTTTTAAAGAGCGGGTGTTAAACCCGCCCTTATAACGGCTCCGCCCTTGCCATCCTTAACCGGCGTAGGCGCGATAACTCCAGTTGGCGTCCAGTTTGCTGGCCTGGTCAATGGCGTAGGCGTCATAGTCGCTGCCCGGGGCGTCCACTGCCCAGGCCCAGGTGAGACCGAAGGGCCGGGCCAGATTCAGGGTGACCCGCTGCCGTTTCAGGTCCAGGGTCTTGCCGAAAAGTGTAAATTCTTCCTTGGTGAACCCGTGGAAGGGGGAGGTCACCGCCAGGGTGTCGCCGATCTCCAGGCGCGCCCCCTCGAGCCAGGTGTCGAGCCGTACCACCTCCCAGGGGGAGGAGAGGCGCTTCAACAGGCGCTCGGCCAGAAGCTGAGCCACTGCCGGGTTCTCCAGAACCACCGGCCCGTTATAGCGCAGGTCCACGTCCACCGCCGCCTCCCCCCAGGCGGTCACCGCCCCGTCGTTCCGGGCTTCCAGGTATCTTGAGTTATCCTGGTCATAGTCGGCCCAATACACTCGCACCAGGTTTTTCACCCCCGCCAGATGATAGGCCGCGCTGAGGCTCCGGATGCGGGAGGCGTCCAGGGACACCAGATTGTCCTGGAGCACGAAGCGCCAGAGGCGCTCGAACCAGGTCCAGTCACCCGTACCCTTGCCATGGGCCAGGGCCGCGCCCACCATGAGGACCAAGCCCTCCAGAGACCCCATCTGGCTCATGAAGACATAGTGAGGCGCATAGTCCCAGACGTCCTCGGCCTCGAGATAGGTGAAGGGAATGAGGTCGGCATTGAGGAGATTGGGTTTTCCGTCCCCGGCATGCTGGAAGAGCCAGTCCAGCAGGGCGTTGAAATGGGCGGTGTCCTCGGGCAGGCTGGGAAAGGGGTGGGCCTGGCCGGTGAGGCCATGCGCCGCCATCCCGAAGGCCTGCATCACCAGGGCGTTGAGCCAGGCGTAATGGTAATCGCTTTTGTAGCCCCCGCCATACTCCTGGCACTGGCGGTTGAGCCGCAAGTCGTCTAACAAGCGCCGGGCCCAGGTGGCCGCGGCGGGCTGCCCGCCTCTGAGATAGGTATACAAACAGCCCAGGGCCAGGGAGGCGGCAGCTCCCGGGTCATAGGAGCCATAGGTGAAGCCGTATTCCGAAAAACCGAGGGGAACTTTCCAGCCATTCCCCTCCGGCGCCCCGCAGGTATCCAGCCAGGCCAGCCAGTTTTCCAGGATTTCCTGGGCCCCAGGGTCGTTGCTGAGGAAATAGTATTGGGACAGGCGCATAAAGGCCCAGTATTGCCCCAGGCCATGGCCCGCCTCCGGATAGGCGCTGCCGTTTTTGGTCCCCTGGGCAATTTGCCATCTGCCGGCGACCTCGTCCGCCTCCATGCCCCGGGCGTAGATGCGGACAAAATCAAGGTAGCCCGGAAACAGGTAAGAGGAACTGAACCATAGACCCAAATAGAGCTGGTCGTTGTTTGCTCCAAGGGCGTCGCCATAGGTAACACTGGCCACCTCGGAGCCGTTGACGAAAAGTTTGACGTCGCTCCCGAGGCGCGTGGCCGCCACGTGATACCAGCTGTCCTTGAGGTAGGCGCTGGGGGAAGTCAGAATGACAGAGCCGTTCAGGATGAGGGAAAATTTATTGTCGTCGGTCCTCCCCAGGCCGTATGCGCCCCAGGCGCCCGTGGCCCCCTTGTGCAGGATGCCGCCCCCGGCGCCGTCGCTGGTGGGATACACCAGGGCCTCGAAGGTGAAGTCGCCTATAAGGTCCAGGGTGTCATCGTCGGGCACGGTGAGGTGGCGCGTGCCGGAACAATCAGCGC
This sequence comes from uncultured Syntrophobacterales bacterium, assembly GCA_965602785.1. GTDB lineage: Bacteria > Desulfobacterota > Desulfobaccia > Desulfobaccales > 0-14-0-80-60-11 > JBGSLA01. The sequence goes on along the minus strand of CBFDAH010000001.1, from coordinate 58,615 downwards.
AGGTATTACCCGGCTGGGACAGCCCCGCGGTGTACGTGGGGGTGCCCACCCAGGAGGCGTCGTTACCCTTGCCGCTGGCGTCCGTGGGGGAGTCGTTGAAGGGCCAGGCGCCCACCAGCTTGCCGTAATCCCGGTACTGCGGCCACCAGCAGAATGTACCGAAATTCTCCTCGCCGCAGAGCGCGATATTTTCCAGATCGTTCCGGGTGTGCACCGGCAGGATGGGCCCCTTCACTCCCCCGTAGCGCCGGTGAAATTCTTCCTGGGCGTCCCGGTGCAGGCTCACGTAAGTCTGGCTCAGGTTCAGGGCCCCCATCAGGTAAGGGGCCAGGGGCTGCGCGTAGTGCACCATGGTGGGCCCCCGCCAGGGGTTCTGGCCGTAGGGTCCGAGAGAAATGGCCAGCCGGGGCACCAGGGGATAGGGGTCTTCCGCCTCCAGATTCAATCCCACGTCGTCCAGCCACCATTCGTGGTCCGGGATGCCTTGCTGCTCCAGCTTGAACTCCAGAAGCCGAAGACGCTCCGCCCCCGCGAAGGTCTGGTGCTGGTCAAATTTGAGGTCGGTGAGATAAAAGGTGCCGTTGGTGGGGGGAGATGCGGGGATGCCAATGTCCACTATCTGGAGGGGGTGGGTTAAGGGGGTGGAACCCGATTCCAGTTGCATCTCCCCCAGGTTCACCGTCAGCCGCTGCCAGGCGTTTACCGTGACTTCCTGGTCCTGGTAGAAATAACATCCCTGGGCGTCCTTCACCTTGACCCTCAGGGTCAGGGTGCTGGCCCCGGAGACCACCGGTTTGATGAGGAAATTCAGGTCAGTGCGGCCGGAGGAATTGCACCGGTTGGTGTCGATACCCACCCAGGCGCCGAAGGTCGTCACATAGGGCGTCAGGTCCCAGGTCACCTGGCGCAGGGTGTAAAAGGTGTCCCCGGAGATGACCTCGGTCTCCTCCCGGTCGCTGATAAAAATGGAATTTTCTCCCTGCTGGCTGGCGGCGTACCAGGCGCCCCAGGTGGCCCGCAACCGGTCCCCGTCGTCGATGAGGTTGTCCCGTCGCCAGAACTGGCTGAAGGGGATTTCGAAGGGGGTGAGTTCGGGAAAACGGTCCGGAATGGCGTGGACAAAGGTGTGGTCCGAGCTGCCGGGGTCCGGGTCCCCGGGAATCGAATCGTTCAGCACGACCAGCAGCCGGCGGGGGTGTTCCTCGGGCTCTCCGCCCCAGAACGTCCAGTAATCCCCAATGGCAAAGTCGGCCCCGCTCCCCCCTTCCCAGTAAACCGACACATCTCCATAGAGGTCCACCGGGTGCTCCCGGTCCCCGGTGATTACCCCGGTTGCCTCCCAGGTCTCCCCGCCGTCTTTGGACCAGCGGAAGGTGGCCTCCCCCACCTCACCACCGGTCTCCATCTCCACCACATAATACCTGCGCTCCTGGTGGGCATAGTCCCCGGCAGAGATCAGAGTGGCGCTGCCGCTGCCGTATTTCGTGAGATTGTGGAGCCGCCGGCTCAACCCCTTGCCCTGGAGTTTCAGGCTCACCCGGTCAATGGCGGCAAAAGGGCCTTCGGTGAGCGCCCAGTTCAAGCCATAGCCCCACCAGGCGCCGTCCGTTTGAGCCGGGAGGTCCGCCCGCACGTGGAGGACCCGCCCCGGCTCACCCTGGGCCAACTCGGTGGTAAAAGCCTGGAAGCAATCGCCCTCCCGGGTATCGGCCCGGTAGAGGAGATAGGCCCCCCGCTCCCAGAGTTGCCGTTCGAAGGTGTCGTACACCAGGGGAGAGGTATGGCTTGCTTCCCGGGTTGCCACCGCCTCCCAGAGGAACTGGCAGGCGGGGCTGAAGTCCTCCCCCCGCTCCCTGCCGGCCAGGTGCAGGTAGACCATGAGGTCCAGCATCCGGTCCACCGCAAAGTCGTAGGTGTAGTCTTCCCGCCCGCGATAGGCCTGGCGGATACAGGGATAGTTATTGAGAGGGTCGTATTTGGCGGCAGTATCGCCGGTGGCATACAGATAGAAAAGCTGCACCGGCGTCCCCGCGGCCAGGGGTGTGCCCAGGGTGAGAATGGTGGCTTCCCCCTGGTGGCTGAAGGAGCCCCCCAGTTAGTAATCGGTCAGGTCCCCGTCCACAGGGTCGGCCCAAAAGCCGTCCCAGGCAAAGCTCGTCTCCTGGCGCCAGACCCCCCGGAGGAAGGCCACCCGGCCCCCTCCCGGATTAGGGCTCTCCAGGCGCAGCGTGCCGTCCGGCTGCACCAGGGCCGTGGCCCCTGCGGCCTTCCCGGCCACCGCCGCCATGAGGGGGGTACCCCCCAGGTTGTCGAAGACCCAGTTAAACTGGGACGCCCGGGCCCATTGAATGCGTGACATGCCGTCTCACTCCCTTTTTTCTGAGGAGGGGGCCGAGGGAACCGCGCTCCCCCGGCCCTCCCCTCAAAACCTTTTCCGGATTTTATTCATCACCCAGATAGGCCCTAATCTTGATTTCCCCGAAGTCCACCCACAGGTCGTACAGGGTGCGCCGCAGGATCTCCCGGAGGGCCTGGTTGGCCGGTACATTCTCGAAGCAGACCCCCACGGCATACTCCGGGGTGAGGCTTTTAGCCAGATCAAAGGAATCCCAGTGAACGGCCTCGCCGAGACCCACCTCGGTGAGAAGGTCGCGCATGATGTCCACCGGGTGGGTGGTGGCGTCCTTCACCACCCGGGCCCTCACCTGGGCGCTCGCCCCGGTGACCAGGATCTCCCCGGTCTCCGGGTCCGTTGCCACGCCCTCCCAGGTCTCCTCGCCGTTCAGGTAAATGGCGGTAATGGCCTGAAAAGGCCCGCCATACACTCGATAGCGGTACACTGCTGCCTGGGCCGTGAAGGTGAAGCGATCTCCGGTCACTAGATCCGTGCCGATCCCTGATTCAAAGTACACCGCCAGGCCTTCCATGAGCTCCACCGGGTCCTCGGCCCCCGCGGTGGTAAGGCCTATTTTCTGCCAGCTTTGCCCCCCGTTGGTGGACCAGCGGAAGGTGGCCGTCCCCACTTCCCCGGTGGTCTCCGCTTCGAGCACAAAGTCAGTGTCCACCTGGCCGCGATAGGTCCCCAGGACCTTCAGAACGGCGCTGCCGCTCCCAGTCTTCACCGCCTGGGTCACCTCCGCCGGGATGACCTCCAGCAGCTCTCCCGAGGCCCGGTAGAAGCCCCGGATAAAGGGCTGGCGTTCCCCGGTTGGGGTGGGGGCGCCCAGGCGCTGATTCAGGCGGTGGGTTATCCAGTCCAGGGTCTCAACCTCTCCCCGATGGCGTTCCTGCCAGCCGTCCGCCATGCCTCCTACTAAGGAGAGGACTCCCTGGTAGAGAGGGAGCCATTCCACCTGCCCGTTGGGGAGTTCGAAACCGTGGTACAGCGCCAGACGCTTCTCCTCCCAGGGGAGCCCCAGGAAGTAAAAATCTTCCCCTCCCGGCACCCACTGGGCCGCCCGGTTGTCCACCCGGAGGATATGGCTGCCGCTCCTTAGGCCCTCGAAGTCCCGGGCCAGTTCCACCCGCACCTCTCCTGGGTCCAGGATTTCACTTTCTGGAATGGTCAGGCGGCCTTCGCAGCGGAGCCCGCTGATATAAGCAGGAAACATGCCGTCCCCGGTGAAGCTGTCGTACCCTGCCTCTCCCGGCCAGTCCACCGCGAAGGCGGTGAAGGCGTCGGCCTCCTCCGGTGTGTCCACGGTCCAACTGCGGCAGGTGCTGTGGAATTCCACCCGTACCTGAAAATAAGGAAAGAGGGGAAATTCTTTTCCCGGGGATAACTGCGTGTAGGCCGCTTCCCCCACCAGGTCCGCCGCCGCGGCGCCCCTGAGATACACCTGGGCTTCGAGATAGCCGGCCAGATCCTCCCAGGAAGGTATAACGGTGTCCAGGCAGAGGGAGAAGGTTTGCATTACCGGGGAAGTCCAGGACCCGGAGGTATAATAGCCCTCCTGCATCTCCACGCGGCCCGGTTCCCCCCCGTAGCCTGTGTAGTCAAAGGTCCCGGACTCCGGTCCCAACCCATAGTCCAGGTCAAAGGGGAAGAGCACCGCTTTGACTCGGGGCCGCGCCCCCCTAAGCAGCGCCTCTTCCTGGATAAATTCCCCGCCCGCCGGTCTCATGTTGTTCCTTTACGCTTGGCTGTCCTTAGGCTTCCAGGCTGTTGAAAGAGTGTAATCCCCAAGGCCGTTTTTTTTTGAGTTCTGTGGTTTGCTGGCCATTGGCGAAGCCAAATATCAAGTATGGGGTTGGGAGAGGGGGGAGGGGGCAGGGGTCTGTGGCCTCTGGCCCCCTTCCCCGAAAAACCCTCTTCAACACCTTGTCACACCTCGTCCAGTACCAGGCTGCCGGACCACAGGCCCGGCGCCACCTCCCGGAAGTCCAGGTCGTTGGTCCAGATTCCCGTGAAAGTCTTGCCGCCTCCGGCCTCCCGGAAAAAGTCGATTTCCACCTGGGCCTGCTTGAGCGCCGCCAACTGCTCCTTCTGGGCCGCCCCGATATATTGAAAGCGCAGCACCCACCGGGCCTTGAGACCCCGGTTGTAGCTCCGCAAAGTCCCATCCAGGGCCCGCTCCCGGTCGCTGTCGTCAGTGCCCAACTCCTGGTAATCCCAGGTAAAATTCACCGGCAGGGTATAATTCTGGCGGCTCTCCCCCTGCGGGGTCCATTCCAGCTTGGCGTTGGCCATGTCCCCTCCTTACCAGCGCTGGCCGAGCTCCCGCTCCAAAGCGGGCAAAAGATGGCGCTGCACCACTCGCTCCCAGTCCATTCCAGCCGCACTGGCCGCGTCCAGGCTCTGCACCTGGATGGTGATGTCATAGCGGGGCCCGGCGGGGCCCTGGTTCATCTGGAGGTTTCCGCTACGCAGGGCCTCAAACTTGTCTTCTCCCAGGCGCACCATGGCCTCCCGGGGAAGAATGCCTTCCCCGGTTTGAACCTTGACCAGACGTTCGTCGCCCAGGAGGGCCTCCGGGGCCACCGCCAGCCCCCGGTGGGCCTCCACGATGCCCCCTTCATGGAAGATGCCTCCAAAGTCAAAGCCCAGACCCAGCCAGGAAAGCCAGTCCTGGCCTGTGCCGCCGCCCCCCAGGCCGAACTGGAAGCCCGAGCCCACCTTGTCCAGGGTCTGCATCACCTGCTCCCCCCAGGCGTCCACCTCACCGGTGATTTCGGCCAGGCACTGGCGCCAGCTCTGGGCCAGATGGTTCCCGGAAGCCTCCCCCCGGGCGCTGATCTCGTCAAATTTGGCCAGCGCCGCCCCTGCCATCTGCTGCAGGGTTCCTTGCCAGTCCTGCTGGAACCCTTCCCAGGCGGCGGTCATGTCCTCCACCTCCCGGTTCCAGGCGGCCAGCCTCGTCTGACCCTGCTCATGGCCGATGGCCGTCATTTCCTGCTGAAGGGCGCGATACTCCGCCAGCTCCTGGTCGCGTCCCCTACCTTTAAAATTGTCTCTGGGCACCGGGTCCTCCTTTGGGTTTGGCCAGGGCTTCTTCCACCAGCCCTAAAAGCAGCCAGGTTTCCAGGCTCAGATCGTTAGCCTGGAAGGGATACCCGGCTTTTTTCAATCTGTGCAAAAAAATGAGGTGCCAGGTCCAGGGCGAGATGGCCTCGGGTCTGAGATACTCGGCGCACGTCCCACAGGCCCAGTCGGCAAAGGGGCCGTGTTCCGCCCGGCAGGTGCGCCGCTGCTCATCTCGGCAGAGGCGACCTGTGGCCAACGCTCTGAGCTCCTTGAGCAGATCCCACGTCTCGGCCTCAGCCCCTTTACTTCCTGCAACAGCCCCGGTCAGCCCCATTCGGGCCCTCCCCGTCCTAAGACCCGCAGGCCCTCAAACACTTGTTGGCCGAGATAGGACACCAGGTCCGAGGCGTGCTCCCCCAAGCGCTCTTTCCAGTCCGGGTGCTGGTCAGGGTCCAGGTTCATGGTCTGGCCGTTTTCCTGGATAAGAAAATTTCCGCTCTCGAAACCCGTTAGGATTTCCAAGCCAAACCTGAGCCGGGTCTCGCTGAGGCGCAGGCGCCGCTCACCTCCGTCCAGGTGAAACACGGAGAGTTGATAGGCCACCCGCTCCTCTGAGGTGGGCCGCCTGAAGTACAGGGTGATCACCGACCCGCTCATCGGGTCCTGGATGGCCAACCGGTGGCGTTCCTCTCCCAGTATCCTCGACATTTGCCTCACCCTAAGCGGCGTAGCCGCTCACCTGGTTCTGCACCATGGCGATGACCGAGCCGTAGGTGTCATCCTCCAACACCGCAAACTCCAGCTCCTCGGCCAGCCGCCGCTGGGCCACCCGCACCGGCGCGGCCGACACCGCCACCCGGGGGAAAATGAGTTCCGCCTGGTAGGACACCCCTGTTTCGAACTCCGGCCCCATGGCCTTCAGGTAAATGCCGAAGTAGTCGGTGTCCTTGAGGCTCTGGGCCATGAGAAAGTCCCGGAAGTCCCGGTCAAACTTGAGTTTTTGCTCCCGGCCGGTGCGGAAGGCCCGGTTGGCGTAATTCCCCCCGCCGGGTGTACGCTCCGGCGTCAGGTGGTTGTGAAAGTTCCAGGTGAGGCGCCTGAGCTCCGCCGCCAAAGTATGGCCCCCGGTGAAGCTGCTGCCGTTCCAGCGTCCTCCCAGGTTCACGATAAGCTGGCTTACCTTCAAGGGCGGCTCCTCCACCCGGTCCGGGAAAGCCATCCAACCGTTTTCCTGGGGCAGGTAGTACACCCGGTAGGTGGTGTTCTCCCCGCTCCCCCCGGGAGGGGTGATGGTGAGCACCGCCGGGGTGTCCCCGGACACCGCGGAGTACGGCGCCTCATCCCAGGCCTGGGTGGCGGGGTTCAGCACCTTGACCGCCTGCACGTTGGCCAGGCGCTCCGCGGCACTCCCCCCTTCCACCCCGATCACCGCCAGGGTAAGACTCCCGGCGTTGTAGGGAGCGGTGACCTCTTCCACCTGGGTGTTGTCCGTCACCTTGCCCGTCCCTTTCACCACCCCGGTGATTTTGGCCCAGCCGTCCTTGGCGAAGTCCACCCGCACCTGGTCCAGGAAACAGGAGGCAAAGCGCCGCTTCATCACCTGCCGCCCGAAGCGCATGGCCGCGGTGAAGGAAGGGTTGGAGCGGCCCTGGTCCACCTCCCCGGCCCGGGGCTTGATCACGTGGCGATAGCCGCTGGCTCCCGCCGTCGAGGTGTTCACCTCCCCCAGGGCATAGGCCAGCAGAAAGGCGAAATGCTGCGGCTGCCCCCGGGAGAAGGCCAGGGAACCTGCCACCGTGCCTCCCAGGTCGTAAAGCCGGTCCGCCTCTTCCTTCCCGGTAATCTCTTCCCGATTGGCGGACTTGAGGGCCCGGTAATTGAGGACCGTATTCAGGTCCGCCAGGAAGGTGGTATCCAGGGCTTGCTCCTGGTTGATGGCAGTCTCCTGGTAACTCGCCGAGACGGCCAGCAGATTGTGGGTGGCTAAAAAGTTACGTATGGACCTGGTCATCCTTGTATCTCCTCTAGACCCGCCGCGACCCCGACCTTACCGGTCCTGGACCAGGGCTGTGCGGTAGTGGGCGGCATACACCGTGAATTCCCCGTCGTTCAGGAGCGGCTCTTCCCGGACCAGGGCCAGGGGTGTCACCTCCAGCCCTAGGTCCTGATGCCACAGGGCTTCCCGCACCCCTGCCAGGAGGTCGTAAGCCCCTCCCGTTTCTCGCCGGCCTGCCGCCTCGCCCCGCAATTGCCGCACCACCACCAACACCTCGAAGTCCAGGGTGAGATCATACGAAGACAGCCCCACCTGGTCCGACCGGCTGCGCCGCAGCATTACCAGCGCCGCTGGTAGCCGCCAGGTCTCCTGTCTGAGATCAGTCCTCCAGTTCCCCTGGTAGCTCATGACGGTCTTGACCGCCGGTCTCAGTTGGCTCTCCAGGGCGGCCACCACCGCGTCTTCCACCGTGATCCAGGAAAGGCTGCTCATAGCTTCCTACCATTCCCCCAGGGTGTTGCGGGAAAAAACCCGGGCGGGGCCGGTAAACTCGCTCTCCACCCGCTCGCTTTCCGGGAGAAGGCCGCTGGCCCCTTCCAACACGACGTGGCCTGCCGCCACCTGTTTGAGGAAGCTCACCGCCGCCTCATACCTCTGCCGCCTGACTGACGGCGCCACGCTGCGCCGGGAGTAGAGGTGGTAGATGGCCATGTCCACCGACAGTCCCTTTACCTGGGACGGCACCGGCGCCAGGGGCAGCGTATAACGTGTCCCCAGATAGGCGTCGATTTCGGCGTCGGCCTGGGTAATGGCCTCTGCCACCACCAGACTGTCGGGTGACTCCCCGGATTCCGCCGTGAGGGCGGCCAGCTCTTCCTGGGAAATCATCGTGATGAGATCGTTTTCCGTACAGTAAGCCATGCTATTTGTCCTTTACCGCCGGAGGGCTGACCAGGCTCGCCAAGCTGGCGGTGAAGTCCTGCTCCGTGGCTCCGGCATAGATGGCGATGTTACGGAACATGGACAAGAGCACCTCCTGGTCGCACGTGTTCAGGCTCCGATCCATGTCCAGGCGCTGGAGCGCAAAGAGGGCCAGGGGGGTATATTGAGGATTCTTCTCGACCAAACCCAACAATTCCGTCACCGCGCCCCCGAGGGTCCCGTCATGTACCAAACGCCAGGCTTTCAGTGCCCCGGTCTTCACGTGGGGCTTTAATTTGGGCTCCGCAGTGATCAGGGAGGCAAACCCCAGTTCCAACAACTCCCGTCCCTCGGGCATGAAGCCACTTTTCCACACGAAAGCTTCTTCGCATCCCACCGGCGGCTTGGTTAGCATACCAGCGCAACCCACCAGGCTAATGAGCATGAGAGCAATAACCAGCTTCTTCATGGTCTTTCTCCTACGTGTTTTTCTTCAAGAGGGTTACCGCACCACCCGCCCCTCGGTGCTATGAGAGTGGGCATTGACGGCCTCCCAGATATCGTCCTTTTCCTTGCGGAACTCCTCCCGCCCTAAGAACCGTTCGCCCAGGCTGGAGCGACAGCGTTGGGTGGCGTCGTGGAGCTGGTCCAGCTTTTTTTCCATGCGCACCAGCATCCGCCAGAACAGCATCCCGCTCAGGCCTGCGAAGATGCCCAGGAGGGCCACCACCACCCCCACGTGCTCTGCCAGGTCGCCGTAGTTCATGTCATTCGGTGGTCTTGGAGACCCCGGACCGGAGCGCCGCCAGGCCCAGCGAGCCGGCCAGCCCCATGAGAAGTTCGAACTGGTCTTGCTGCAGCCACCCCATAGCCCGGGCGAAGGCCCCCAGGCCCATAATGGCTGCCATAATGTAGGTCTTCTTGCCCGTGAACATCGCTTGCCTCCCTGTTCTGCTAGGCTTCTCTAAAAGAAGTAAGTCGCGGTTAAAATGCCGTTCTCCACTCCCACCCGGATGGCCCGAAACTGCAATAAAGCCTGGGTGCCGATGAGAAGGAAAGTATCGCCACTGCTCATATAATGTCCGCTGGTGCTTGTGGGTGGACTCAGACCGTCCAGGCGAAAGCGAATGTCCCCACCTTCCAGGGAAATCAATCCTGCCTGGGCCGACAAGCCGGCATATGGGCCGCTCGTGGGTTTGATTTTGCCCCGTTGGAACCAGGAGGAACTGTCGTTCACCTGGAGCTCCTCAAAGTTCCCTGGGACGCTGTTTTCGGTTTGGATGACAATTCCGCCGAACCAGCTCATGACAACTCCTTGTGCAGTAAGGGGCGCTCTGGTGACCGCCCCTCATCATATTCAGGTTTAGACCAGCTCTGGCATTACCAGGAGCTCCGACGAGCCCTGCCAGATGTTGGACTTGGAACCGCCCACCGAGTCTGAGCCGATAATGAACTGGGCGTGCAGGATTTCCCGGGCCTTGGACTCCAGGGCCGGCGGCACCACCAGCAGGTTGGGCTTGATGCCTAGAGGCATGCCTTCGGCGTTGGTTTGGGACATCATGGCCGCCCGGGCCGAGGCATAGTTAGTGGCATTCAATTCCTGTTTAGAGCAAAAGGCTAACTGCCACAGGCCGTAGGCCGCGGCGCCCCGGTAGTCCACCCCGTAGCGGAACTTCTTGTGCAGAAAGACGTGTTCGTCGTCCGGCCGGTCCATGCGCACCAGTTGCACTCCCCGGCGTATCTGAAAGAGGAAGGGCTTGATGGCCCGGGATTGGTCCATGAGGAACCAGCCTTCGCTGTCGCTGAAATCAAAGTTGGACGCCGTCCCGCTCCCCACCTGGTGGTCCGCACTGAAGAAGGGTTGCCCGTCGTAACACAAAGAAGTGGCACCGTTTTTCATGAGATTGGCAATGAGCTTTTCCGGGTGTCGTTTGGCTTCCTCGGCCATGGCCGCAATGATGGGGTTGTATAGCCCCAACTGCTCGTCTTCCACGTCGTTGCGCTCGATTTCAATGGTGGCTTCCCAATCCTTGGTCTCCACCTGGTAGGCCTTGGGCTCCAGCGAGCTTATTTGCCGGTCCCCGATCCATTCCCGCACCGTGGGGAAGTCCAGCAGAAACTTGTAATCCATGATGCGAGTCTTGGCCGGCACCGTCATGGCGATCTGTTCGTACCAGGTCTCGGTGCTCTGAAAAGCGTTATTGAACACCGCACTGAAAGCCGTGTAGACTCTGGCCAAGGCGTCTGCGTTAATGATCATTGTTCATACCTCCCTGGTTATCTGCTGATATCGATCCAGCCTTTGGTATCGGCCACGTACTTCACCAGCACTCCCACGCGTATGGTGTTGGTGGTGCCGATTGTGTCATCCATGGTGTGGTCGTCCACGGCAAACATGTCGCTCCCCACCATGTCCTGGGTGATGCTGGCGGCGTCGAACTCGAACACCCCGGTCCGTCTGAGGCGTACCTTCTTGACTCCGTCGGCGCCCCCCGTGTTGTCCACCTGCTCCAGGGCTACGCCCAGGAAGGCAAAACCTGCGGTGTCCTCCGCTGGCACCGCGTACCCGCTGGTGTTGGCGCACACCAGGCTGCCGGAGTAAATCTTGCTGTTGGCTGCCACTGGAAACTCGATTTCGATGCCGTCCCGGTATGGCGTGGCCCTATCCTTGGTTAAAGCTGCCATTTCGTCTCACCTCCGTTACTTGGCCTGGGCCATCTTGGCCTTGGCTTGAAAATACGCTTCCGGGGTTAGATTCATGGACCGGCACAGGGCCAGTTCCTCCGGGGTCAGTCCCCGATCTTCCCGGTTACCTTCTTCTCCCAAGTTCAGCCGTTCGCCTAGGGGCACGATTTTGGGAGACTTCTCCACGTAAGTCTTGAAGCTCTCCGGGTCCTGGCGGCAATAGGTCAAAGCCCAACTTTTCTGGGCCGGGCTGACCTTTCCGGCCAGCATGGCCTCCTCCACCGTCCGCATGGCGGTTTCTTCGGCCAGCCGGTCCTTCAGGGCCGTGAGCTCCTCTTGCAAGGCCATGACCTGGTCACTCCCGTCCTTGAGAGCCAGGAGACTCCCCTTGAGCTGGGAGGCTGTGGCCTCCTCCGGCAGGCCCAGGTGCTGGGCCAGATCCCGGAAGATTTCCGCCGCCTCTTGCCATAGAGCGCTTTCCCCGGCTTCGGGGGGTAGCCCCAACGTGATTTTCAGGTCAGTCATCAACCCATCCCGCTCCTTGCATGCCTCCAAACCTGGAGCATCTGAGAGGTTGTGGGGCTCCTGGGCCTCCCCGCCCCACTTGGCCACCAGAGGGTCGATCCCCCGAATGGCCGGTACATTAGTCAAAGCCATGTTCATGAGCTCCTGGGGTCGCCGGGTGGCCGGGTCGAGCCGCAGCACCGGTGAGAAGTAGCGGTACTCCCGACGGCTCAGATACTCCTGGGCCTGGTCCGTCCATTCCACCAGGGCCCAGAGCCCGTCTTCCCGGGTTTCCAGGTCTTTGATCCAACCCGCCGCCGGCGCCTGAACCCCTTTTAAAGACTGATGCTCATAATCGATGACCAGGTCCGTGCCCCGGGCCGCAAAGGCTTTCACCATTTCCGCCAGGGATTCGGGGTCCACGTCGAAATGCGGCCGGCCATCCACCAGCTCCACTTGTCCCAGGGGCAGGAGCCTCAGCCATTTTGGCAACTCCGCCATCTCCAACGTCAGCCGTATTTCCTTGTTCATTGTCATCTTCCTCGTCCTTCCAGTTTTTTCGCCTCCGATGGTTGGAATGGGAAGCTTATTCAGCTTCCGTCGCGCCGCCCTAAGGTCTCCTGGCCCTTTTGGGCCAGAGGGATGCCGAAGCGCTCCGCCACGTGTTCCATACTCATGGGTAACCCCATGTGTGCCAGGTTCCGGTAAACCTCCGACAGGGTCTTGAGGTCCTCTTCTTCCTCGTACCGGAAGCGAAACCAGGGCACCGGCTTGTCCCAGCCGAAGTTGAAGCCCACCAGCGGCCGTAGCAACTGCTCCCGCAAGGTGTGCCCCAGGGCCTGGGCGTCCGCTTCCACCAGATCCCGCCGCACCTGAGCGTGCACCCTGGCGGCGGCAAAGGTTCCCGTTCCTCCGGAGGTGTCCGTGGTCAGGGTCTGTCCCAAAATGGCCTTGGACATCTCCCGGTTGCAAAAGTCCGCCAGCACCTGGTAAGGGTTGTTGCTTCCCGAGATCCGGTTGGCGGTCTCCACAAACTCAATCTCCGTGTTCTTACTGATGATTCCCGCCGCGTCCGACCCCAGGTTGCGGATAGCCTGGATCAGGGCCTCACGGTCCGCCGGAGTGGAGGCCGGGTCGTACTTACCTAAGCGCAGCGGCATCCCGAAGATCTCGTTGAACGCAGCCCAATCCTTCAGGGCGTAATTCTTGAGCAGATACATGTAGCCCGCCACTCGAAGGACTCCCGCCCGGGTGTCATGCCCGCTCCGCGCCCTGTAGCGGTGGTAGATGACCTTCCAGGGGGGCAGTTCCACCCCCCCTGCCAGGGACCGTCCGCCGTCATCAGGCGGGGCGCCAGGTCCTCCACAAAGGTCACTTTCTTCTGAGGCACCCAATTGAGTTCCACCACCCGAGCCTGGCCTTGTTCTACTCCCCAGATGATCTCCGCCAGGGCGAAGCCCTTGCCGATGGCATCCAGCAAATCAAGGAAAGCGGTCTCCAGGTTGGGAATCCCCCAGACCATCTCCCCCATCGTCTCGGCGATGTGCTCGTCCTCCGGTGTTTTGGCGTAGGGCAGCACCTCGTAATCCAGACTTAAGACCGCCAGCTTGCGGGTCTGCAGGATGGCCGCCAGATGCGCGTCCTTCTCCTCCATCTCCTCAAAAAGTTCCATCTGGCGGCGCACTGCACCCAGGTCCGCCTCCTGGAAAATGCTGGCCAGGCCCCTAGGGGTCAGCCCAACGCTGGGATAGGCGCTCCATCGGTCATGAATGCTCACGGCTGCCAGTTCCCTGGTGTCGGGCTTCGGTTGTGACTTGAACCATCTGCCGAAGTAATCTTTTAAACCCATGCCGTCCTCTCTGGTACAACGGGCTGGTGAAACCGATTTGGCTGGTTTGGCCTGATGACCAAGATTGCTTAGTCTTGTTACGTTCAAGGTTCAGGGTTCAAAGTTGGAAGTTTGTTCCGCCACTCCAGAATATTTGTAAAAAATTTTCATGAGTTATGGGTGGGCCAGGGGCTCAGGCGCCACGCCTTCCCAAGGTCCCTCCCACCTTCTTCAATACGCCCCCCGGCCTCCTCCAAAGGCCCGTTTCGTCACCGGCTCGTAATTCGCCGTCTCCCCTGGCGACATCTGGTGGGCCAACTGCACCGCCCCCGCCAGGGCGTCCGGCCCGTCGTCATGCAGGGTGCGGGAGGGAAAATACAGCATCTGCTCGATGAGCTTCTCCTGGTCCGAGTGCCCCCGGATAAAGCGGATTTTGCCTCGCTCCATTAAGGGGGAGAGAATGGCCACCCGGGTCTCCTTGGCCACCCGGTTGGTTACCCCCTTCACCGGCAAAAAAACCCCTAGCTCTCGCCCCACCTGATCGAATTCTTTGAGCAACAGCCGCTGAAAGAGGTTGTCCTCCACCCCCAGAAGGTGGAAAGCGTTTTCCCGGTGCCGGTTGAATACCGCCCTGAGAGTTTGCTCCAGGGTAGTCTTCTTAATAAAGGCGTCCAGCACATAGAAGACCATCTCCTCCCGGGAGAAACCCACGGTCACCACCGCTTTATAGTCGGCGCTGCTACCGGCCTCCAGGGACGGGTCGAAGAAACCCACTACCAGCAAATTCCGGTCTTTCAAGATGTCCGGGTGGTAGTAATGAACCCAGTTCTCCTGGAACATGCCGCTCACCGGCATGGGCTCGTTCATCTTTTCCCGGTTGAAGGCCACTGTCCCCATGAGCTGCCTTTGCATACTGAGCCGGTCGGTTGGATGCCGCGCCTCCCACAGGGAGCTGCCGTCCTCTAGCAAGGCCCGATAAATGCGCCGCCGAAAGTTGCAGTAAGGCTCCTCGGGACTCGTTAGCATGAGATGCAGGGCGCTCCGCTGCCGCAAAATGGTACCGATGACCATGAGGGTGCCGGTGGCCTCCAGGGCCGGATAAACCGCCGACTGCACCCAGTCCAAAATCTGCTCTACCAAGTCCGGGTTGCGCACGTTGACGTCGTTTTCCAGGTCGTCCAGGATGACCAGGTCCGGGCGCCACTGCCGGTGCTTTAGGCCTCTGAGGCGCTGACCCCGGCCCCTTGCCTTTAGCCGGACGTTGTTGGCGGTTATAAAGTCATTCACTGCCTTATTGGACTTCACCAACTCCCCGAAATCCTGGTGGAGCCTCTCGTTATAAAGGAGTTCTAGATAGAGGTAACCGGTGAGGTCGCTGGCCAGGTCCTCGGTGTCGCTGCCGATGATGATGAAATGCCGTTTACCGAAGCAGATCTGATGCAGGACATAACCGAAGGAGCATACCGTGCTCTTGGCAAACTCCCGGGGAGCCGCCACCGCCGTCGGGGTCACCACTTCTCCTCGGTCCTCCATGAACCGCACCAATTCATAATGAAAGGGCGCCGGCGACTGGGAGAAGTAATGGGGTAGATATGTCCGGCAGAAAAACAGAGGGTCGGCTTCGGCCCGCTTCAGGCGTCGCTCCCGCTTCTCCGGGGTGTCATCCCAGAAGGGCATGACGTCCATGGAGAGCCGCATGAGGATCCGGTCTGCCCTCTGCCGAAAGACGGTTTTGCTGAGCTTTTTGTTGAGATTCATCTCCCGGCTCCTTTACCCTTTGGCTTCGTCGTCCTCCTCCAGGATGCGGAAAAACTCATGCATCCAGAGGGAAAATCGTTTGATATCTTCCGGTTCCTTCACCGAACCCCGGATGAACTCGCTGAATCGGTCCATGACCTCCAGGGCCGCAGCTCTGATGTTCCAACTGCCGTTCCCTAGGCGGTCGATCAAGGTAACAATCTTGGTGATCTCATCTAATTCCTGAGGCTTCATATCCCCTGTGGCGAGGATTTTTCCGGTCTTTTCCCGGAGCACCCCCCGGAGGGCCTCCCCCAGCCAGCGGGGCGACACCAGGGCCTGACGTTTCTTCTCTTCCCAACGGCCTTCCTTGTGCCAGCGCTTCAGAGTCGGGAGGGTAACCGGAAACAACTCCTGGATTTCCTCCAGGCTCTTACCGGCCAGATACACGGACTGCACTTCCTCGAAGTAGAAATCCAACTTTCTGCGTCCGGTTTTGTATCGCCGCGTCATAGTGGGCTCGTGGTCTGGAGAAACCCCCGGTCTTCTTTTTTGCTACCGGTCAGCAGGTCCAAGCCTCAGGAGGCCAGGCAGTCCATATCCATCATCTGATCAAACACGGCGCTCTCGAAGATCCTTACCGGTCCCCCGACCAGTTTCACTCCCCGGAGCTTTCCTTCCCAAAACCAGCGGTATACCGAAGAGCGGGAGATTCCCAGGCGCCCGGCTACCTCACTGGGCCTCAACAACCTCTCTTGTTCCATATGTCCAATCTCCTCTTGCATGCCACCCTCTCTTTCAAAAACCGCGGCAACCCCCGGAACAAATGTGCCAGGTTGTCACCGAACCAACTTTTTCTGCCCCCTCACCGGCACGTGCCAACCTCAGAGGCTGGGATTCTGTCGACGGGGTTATGGAAGAAGCTAATATATAAGTATTTCAAAGTGATGAGGCTCCGTGTCAGCCTGTGGGCGTACCCTGCCGCCCGAAAAGGGGGGCACCGGGCCGCACCGGGTCGTTCCCCTCCCCCCCGCCTCGGATGCCTCCCTCCCCGGTTTGCCCCTAGAGTTGATCTCTGCCTCTAGGGGCAAAGTCCGGCAATTCCCCTACAATTGCGGGAACAAGCGGGGTGGCAAATTTTTTTATATGAAATATCAGATAGTTATATTAGGCCCGTGACTTGCATACCAGGTGTCCCAAGGCCCTCGGAGTAGGGAAAATCAGCCAACAGCAAGGATGGAGGTATTTATGGAAATGATTAAGAAAAAAAAGATGTTCCGGCCGGATGAAGTGGCTCAGATCCTGTGCCTCTCCCGGCGTACCATTTATCGCATGATCCGAGACGGCCGCCTCCCGGCCGTGCGCCTTGGGGCCGGACCCTGGCGCATCTCCCGGGAGACCTTGGTGGTGCTTTTGCCGCCGCCCCAGGAAAGCTTTCGGCGGACCACCCGGGAATGCCCCCCAACCGCTCTCGGTCTCCTGAGCAGCATGGCCTGAAAAACCAAGGGGAGGATCCTATGGCCGTGCTTGTGGACCCTCCCCTGTCAGCAAAAAGTTCTCTTACTTCCTGGAAATTCCTAAATATCCCCCCGTGCCCTGCCGATAAGAATCTCAGAAAAACTCTGAGGATTCAGGCTGTCTTATGTCCAGCCTAGTCGATACCGTGGCGGCAAGGCACACCTATAATAGTCTCTTTGGCCCTTTAAATGTCCTGGTAGTGGACGATATGCCCGCCATCCGCCGCATGCTCCGCCAAATGCTCATACATCTGGGAGTACAGGGGACCATCCAGGAAGCCGCGGACGGCCAAAAAGCCTGGGAGGCCCTCCAGGAGCAGTCCTATGACCTCGTGGTCTGCGACATCAACATGCCCGGCATGAATGGCCTCGACCTCCTGCGGCGCCTGCGAGCCACCCCCCAATACGAGACCACCCCCGTTCTTATGATAACCGGGGAAGTCTCCGAGGACATTGTCGCCGCTTCTGCTGAGAGCGAAGTGGACGGCTATCTCCTCAAACCCTTTAGAGTCGAGTCCCTGGAGAAACGCCTGCGGACCATCATCATGCATCGGCACCAGCCGAGCCGGGGGGAATATCTTTTCCTGCAAGCCAGAAAGTGTCTGACGGGGGGCCGGCCCTTCCAGGCCCTCCCGGTTCTGGAAAAGCTCACTCTCCCTCCTTTTCGAAAACAGGCCAAGGTCTTTAACCTTATGGGGAAATGCCACCAGGGCCTGGGATCCTCCGACGAGGCCGCCGCCTGTTTTGTCAAGGCTTTGGAAATCAATCCCAAATATCTCAAAGCCTATCAGAACTTGGCGGTGGTGCTGGAGGACCAGGGCGACGTGGCGGCGGCTCGCCGATACCTGGAGGAGGCGCAGCATCTGAGCCCCTTGAATACTGACCGTCTCTTCCAACTGGGCCAGCTTTGTTTGAAGGATGGCGATCTAGGGCGGGCTAGACACTATCTGAAGGAGTTCTGGCGCCAAGGCCATACCGTCCCTCCCGGCCAACGGTCCGAAGTGGCGGAAACCTTCCTGGCTGCCGGTTTGGACCAGGTGGCGGAGGAACTCTTCCTTAAGGCCATTGACGACACCCCCAAGGACACCGGCCTCTATAACCGCTTGGGGGTGGCTTTGCGCCGTCAACAAAAGTACCGCCAGGCCCTGGAGTGTTACCAGAAAGCCCTTGAGCTAGACCCCAAAAACGCCAAGGTTCACTTCAACTTGGGCGTCCTGTATTTTGATCTGGGGGAAAAAGACAGGGCCTTGAAGGCTTTTCGGGACGCCCTGCGCCTGTGTCCCGATTTCGCCGAGGCCCGCACCTTCTTGGAACGCCACTTTCCGGCTCAGAATGTCCCCGCTTCCGGGGCCTGAACCGCGACAACTCTTTTGAGTATTGCAAAACCGACTCAACCCCACCTCCTTGGCGCCCGGGGTGAAGCAGATAGGCTGACTTAAAAGTCAGGATGGGAAAAGACCGCCTAACAGAGTTTGGACATGCCTCCTAATTGTAGAAAAGAGGTTTTTCTTTTGGCCGTTGCTGCCGGTCTAAACCGCCTTCCCCGGCGCTGGTCCCTGCCGTTCTGGCCCGAATTAACTCTTGGAACCGCACCCCTCCAGGATTCTCCGCCCCCATTATCACTTCTCCCGTTCTTCAGCCGGAGACCTGGTTTGGTCCAACCGATAGATTCACCTTGCATTTTCCCCAAACCATCCTACAATATATAGGGAGATACATCCGCAGGAGTAAAAAACCGACAAACACCAGAAGGCCAATGAATAACCGTTTAAGTCCTTTTTACAAAAATATCGCTCTCTGGCTGCTCATCAGCCTGGTGATGATTTTTCTCTTTAACTACTTCAACACCACGGAGCACACCAAGAGCAAGGCCAGCCTGAGTTACAGCCAGTTCGTGGAACTGGTCAAAGGTGATAAAGTTAAGTCTGTCGTTCTTCAGGGGGAAGAAATCGTTGGGGAACAAAAGGACGGGAAGGCTTTCAAGAGCTACGCTCCCACCGACCCCAACCTCATCAAGCTTCTCCAGGAAAAAGGGGTGGAAATCACCGCCAAACCCAAGGAAGACAGCCCCTGGTACACGACCTTGCTGATCTCCTGGCTTCCCATGCTCCTCCTGGTGGGCATCTGGATCTTTTTCATGCGACAGATGCAATCCGGCGGAGGCAAAGCCATGACCTTTGGAAAAAGTCGGGCCCGCCTGATGACCGAAAACTCTGTCAAAGTCACCTTCAAGGACGTGGCCGGCATCGAGGAATCCAAGGAAGAAGTCGCTGAAATCATCGAGTTCCTGAAAGACCCCAAAAAGTTCACCCGTCTGGGGGGCCGCATCCCCAAAGGCATCCTCCTGGTGGGCGCGCCCGGGAGCGGCAAGACCCTCCTGGCCCGGGCCATCGCCGGGGAGGCGGGGGTTCCCTTCTTTAGTATCAGCGGCTCCGACTTCGTGGAGATGTTCGTGGGCGTAGGCGCCGCCAGGGTTCGGGACCTCTTCACCCAGGCCAAGAAAAACGCCCCCTGCATCATTTTCATCGACGAAATCGATGCCGTGGGACGCCACCGGGGCGCTGGTCTGGGAGGCGGTCACGACGAGCGCGAGCAGACCTTGAACCAGCTTTTGGTGGAAATGGACGGCTTCGAGGCCAACGAGGGGGTCATTCTCATCGCCGCCACCAACCGTCCCGACGTCCTGGATCCGGCCCTCCTCCGTCCCGGCCGTTTTGACCGCCAGGTGGTGGTGCCCATTCCCGATCTCAAGGGTCGGGAGGCCATTTTAGTGGTTCACACGCGTCGCACCCCCCTGGGCGCCGCAGTCGACCTGGCGGTGCTGGCCCGCAGCACTCCGGGCTTTTCCGGCGCTGATTTGGAAAATTTAGTGAACGAAGCCGCTCTCCTGGCGGCCCGGGTCAACCGGGAGAACGTCACCGTGGAAGACTTCGAGCAGGCCAAGGACAAAGTTCTCATGGGGACTGAGCGGAAAAGCCTGATTCTGAGCGATCGGGAACGCACCAGTACCGCGTACCACGAGGCTGGGCACACCCTGGTGGCCAGGCTCATCCCCGGCACCGACCCCATTCACAAAGTCACCATTATCCCCCGAGGCCGGGCTTTGGGGGTCACTCAGCAGCTTCCTCTGGATGAGCGCCACACCTATCCCAAGGACTACCTCATGGCCACCCTCGCCGTCCTCCAGGGAGGGCGGGCCGCCGAGGATTTGGTCTTCAACCAGTTCACCACCGGGGCCGGCAATGACCTGGAGCGGGCTACTGAACTCGCCCGCAAGATGGTGTGCAATTGGGGCATGAGTGAGGAGCTGGGCCCCATTACCTTCGGACGCAAGGAAGAGCATGTCTTCCTGGGACGAGAAATTGCCCAGTCTAAGGACTTCAGCGAAGAGACGGCCCGCCTCATCGACTATGCCATGAAAAATCTGGTGGACGGCGCCTACCAGCGGGCCAGAGAGCTTCTTGCCGCTCACCGGGCCGAGCTGCAGGCCCTGGCCCAGTCCCTCCTGGACCAGGAAACCCTCGACAGCCAGGAAATCGACCGGATCATCAACTCCTTCAAACAGCAGCCCGAAGAGCCGGAGACTCAGGAGGAGGCGGCCCCCCTGCCACTGGAATTTCAGCAGGCCTGATTATGACGGGAGGGCTAAGGCTCGTATCTGCCCCGGGCTCGCAGGAAGGCGATTTCTGGCAAGCATTACTTGCGCGACCCCGCCCCCTCATCATGGGGGTGGTCAACGTCACCCCGGATTCCTTCGCCGACGGTGGCCTTTTTTTTGACCACGACGCCGCAGTAAGCCAGGCTCTGGCCCTGGCCGCCGCCGGCGCCGACATTCTGGACATCGGCGGCGAGTCTACCCGTCCCTTTGCCGAGCCGGTCACCCTTGAGGAGGAACTCCGCCGGGTCCTCCCCGTTATTGAGCGGGTCCGGGGGGAAACCTCCCTTCCCATCTCCATTGATACTTATAAGTCCCAGGTGGCCCGGGCCGCCCTGGCCGCAGGCGCCAATATCATCAACGACATCAGCGCCCTGCGCTTCGACCCCGACGTGGTCCATCTGGCCCGGGAGGCCCATGTGCCCGTCATCCTGATGCACATGCTGGGCACCCCCAGGGATATGCAGAGCAATCCTCAGTACGACGACCTTCTCGGGGAAATTCGCGCCTTCTTTCAGGAGCGCCTGGACTTTGCCTTTAACCATGGCCTTCCCCAGGAACTTTTGGTCTTAGACCCGGGTATCGGCTTTGGCAAGACCTTTCAGCACAACCTGGCAATCTTGAACAACCTGGACGCCTTCTTGGATCTGGGCTGCCCCCTACTCATCGGCCCCTCCCGCAAGGCCTTTCTGGGTCATGTCTTGGGGGGCCTGCCCCCGGCTGAACGGGATGTGGGGACCTTGGCTGCCCTGGCCGTAGCCGTCCAACGGGGCGCTCACATCCTGCGGGTGCACAACGCTGATTTCGCCCGCCAGTTTTTTACCGTGCTGAGCGCCATCGGCCAAGCCGGACGCAACCCCATCTCTTGAGCTGATGACCGATTTCTTCATGAACCTCAGATGGCAGGATGGCCTGGACATTGTCCTGGTGGCCATCATCATCTACCAGATATTCCTCATCCTCCGGGGCACCCAGGCCATCTGGGTCCTGGCCGGTCTTTTTGTCATCTTTCTGTCCTATCTGGGAGCCCGCTACCTGGAGCTTCTCACCCTGGAATGGCTCCTGGATAGCGTCATGAAAAGCTTCTTTCTTATTATTATCATTCTTTTCCAGGCCGACATCCGCCGGGTTTTAAGCCGCATCGGCCGACGAGCCCTGGCCCCTCCCGGCAACTCTGAGCCCCTGACCACAGAGGAAATCTGCGAAGCAGCCGAAACCCTGGCCAACCACCGCATCGGTGGCCTCATCGTCTTCGAGCGCCAGGTAGGCCTCTCCGATTACCTGGAGGGCTCCATCCGCCTGGACGCCATGGTCACCTGGGAACTCTTGGTAAGCATCTTCTGGCCTCACAATCCCACCCACGACGGGGCCGCCATTGTTCATGGAGACCGGGTTATCGCCGCCGGTTGCCTCCTGCCCCTCTCCAGATCCACTGCTCTCGACCCCACCCTGGGCACCCGCCACCGGGCTGCCGTGGGTCTCACCGAACAAACCGACGCCCTGGCGTTGGTGGTGAGTGAAACTAACGGCCAGATTTCCCTGGCCCAGGGGGGAAAGCTGAAACAGAATTTAACTCGTCTCCAGCTCCGCCAAGAGTTGCGGGGTCTTATGGAGACTTCGGTACGGAAAGGATCTTGGTTTGCACGCTTGGCTCGCTTCTTTGGGACGCCATAAGGCCTTAAAGCTCCTGTCCCTTTTCCTTGCCGTGGCCTTGTGGTTGGCCGTGGGAGGAGAGGAGCGCACCGAAACCAACCTGAACCTCTCCCTGGAACTGGCAAATCTGGCTCCCGAGCTCATGGTCACCAGCGAGGTTCCCTCGAGCATCCAGGTCCGGGTAGTGGGTCCTAGAGGCCTTATCCGCTCCCTGTCCCAGGGCCGTCTCACCCACACCCTGGACCTCGCCGGTGTCAAGGCCGGCCGCCGCACTTTTCCCCTGGGCGTGGGGAGTTTTTCCTTTCCCCGGGGCATCCAGGTCACCCGGGTTCAGCCCAATCCCCTGATCCTCGTCTTCACTCCTACGCTCACCAGAACCTTGCCCGTGCAGCCCGTGTTTTTGGGGCGTCCTCCCGAGGGCTATGAAGTGAAGAGCGTCAAAACCCGCCCCAGCAAGGTCACCGTCAAGGGTCCGGTCTCAAAACTTAAGAACCTGAAGTTCCTTACCACCGTGCCGTTGGACGTTACCAACCTTACTAGTCCCATTACCCTGGCCACCGACCTGGACTTTAAAAACCTCCCCATCAGGCTTACCGGGCCGGTCACTCTTTTGGCCGACGTAGACATCAGCCCCAAGACCATCAGACGCTCCTTTTTCAGTATCCCGGTAATATCCCAACCCCTGCCGGCCCAGCTGTCTCCTGCCAAGGTCACCCTCACTCTCCTGGGGCCCTGGCCAAAGTTCAAGGCCCTGAAACCTAAGGAGAATCTGAAGGCGTTCGTGGACACCGAAGGCCTCTCCCCGGGGCGCCATCGCCTCAAAGTCCAGGTTCAGGTCCCCCCCGGCCTCACCCTGGAGAAAGTCTCCCCCTCCACCCTCACGGCCCGCTTAAAGAAGTAAGCTTCCTGCAGGAGAACTGGAAAACCGTTATCCCGTCATCTTGGACAACGATGGTAATCTTTTATTACTATGAAACGTTCTCTGGCTCTCATCCCCTCTTCCCCCGCCGGGCTGGGTGCGGGGAGAAAACTTGTCAGGGGGCCTTGTCATCCCGGACCCCGGTAAGAATCTCCCCCGGCGCGTTGCCTGTCATGCCTTCTCGTGATATAGTTCCCCTTCGATGCATCCCCTGACTGCCATACTCCTCGGAATTATCCAGGGCCTCACCGAGTTCTTCCCCATCTCCTCTTCCGGCCATCTGGCCCTCATGGAGTACTACCTCCAGGTGGAAGGCGGCGGCTTGAGCTTTGACATTCTCTTGCACGTGGGCAGCCTGGTTGCCCTCCTGGTGTATTTCCGGGCCGACTGGCTGGGCATGGCCCGGGCCGTCTTTAAACCCTCCCCCTATACCCGCCTGGAGCGCCGCCTCTTCATCTGCCTGGCCATTGCCTCCATCCCCGGCGCCCTAGCCGGGGTCCTTTTGAAGCACCAGGCCGAAACCGTCTTTCGGCAGCCCTGGCGCATCGCCCTCCTCCTCGGGGGCGTGGGTCTGCTCCTCATCCTGGCGGAGCGCCTGGCCCGCCACACCCGCCCCCTTACCAACCTGAACCTGGGGGACGCCATACTCATCGGCCTGTCTCAGGCCCTGGCCATCATGCCCGGCGTGTCCCGGAGCGGCATCACCATGACCACCGGCCTGTTCCTCGGCTTCACCCGGGAAACCGCCGCCCGCTTCTCTTTTCTCCTGGCCACCCCCATCATCGCCGGAGCCGGCTTCTATGACCTTTCCAAGTGGTTCAAACAACCCCCTGAAAACCTCTCATTCCTCTCTGCCTTCCTGGGCTTCCTGGCCGCCCTGGTATCCAGCTACCTGGCCATCGGCTTCCTCCTCCGCTTCCTGCGGCGCCACACTTTTTACCCCTTCGCCGCCTATCGCCTCCTCTTGGCCGCAGTAATCCTGGTTTTGTACTTCCTCGGGCCATCCCCCTGATCCGTCGTCCCCGTGGGTATTGATCCAAACACCTTTTTTTCTCATGGCTTCCATGGTATTGAGATACTCCCAAAAATCTCTCCCACCAAGTTGCCCTCAAACAGTTGCATTCAGAAGATACCGGGTGCTTTTTCCTCTAATACGAAGTTGGTGGCACAGGCGTCTCCCCTGGGCTCTTTGCCTCGGCGCCTCGGCCTACCTTCCGCCTCCACAAATTTCCCCTCAAACCTCTTGACGAAAACCCTCCCCCGGCGTATGTTTATTATTTGTAGAAAAATTCACTAAATCCTCACAAGCAAGGTGTTCCTGTGTATCTCCAAAAAACCATGGCCAAGAGCCCCCGCTGGGAAGCCCTCATGGAACTGGTGCAGCTGGGAACGGGCCTTTTACTCCTGGTTTTCCTCCAGTTTCACCTCCTGGCGGTCTCCTCCATCATCCTGGGGCCCACCGCCTTTAACCGGGATGCTCATGTCCTTGACGAGTACTATTTATCTTACATCGGCATTCCCCTGATCATCCTGGCCATCCTGGTTCATGGACTGGCGGCCATGCGCAAAGCCCCCTGGAAGTTCCAGGAAGCCCACGTGGTCTATCAACACTCCAAGCGCCTGGCTCATCTGGACACCTGGCTCTGGGTGGTCCAGATTGTCACCGGTGGCGCCGTCCTCGTTCTGGCTTCTATCCACGTCTGGAGCACCCTAATCACCTGGCCCATCGAGGCCAAAACCAGCGCCCTTCGGGTCCAGGGAGGTTACTTCTCCTTCTATCTCCTGCTCCTGGCGGTGGCCGAGGTCCACGCCATGGCGGGCCTCTACCGCATTTTGGTGAAATGGGGCTGGTGGCACCGCTCCCGTTTCACTAACTACTTGGTCTATATCACGGCGTTTTTCGTCGTCCTGGGCTTAATTGCCCTCTTATTTTTTTATTTCCTGAAACTCAAAGGTCTCTCATGAGGTGGACAGACGCCCATATCTGTGATGTGCTGGTCATCGGCGCCGGTCTGGCCGGCGAACGGGTGGCCGTCGAAGCCGCCATGAGCGGCCACCAGGTCACCATCCTGAGCCTGGTGCCGCCCCGCCGCTCCCACAGCACCGCCGCCCAGGGCGGCATGCAGGCTTCCCTCGGCAACGTGGCCATGGGCTATGGCGACAACTCTGACATTCACTTCGAAGACACGGTGAAGGGCTCCGACTGGGGTTGCGACCAGGACGTGGCCCGTCTCTTCGTGGAGATGGCCCCCGTGGCCGTGCGTCAAATGGCCGCCTGGGGTGTGCCCTGGTCTCGGGTCGTACCCGGCAAGAGAACCCTCCCCGATGGTGTGGAAGTGGAGGAACTCCAGGAAAAAGACGGCCTCATCGCCCAGCGTCAGTTCGGCGGTACCGCCAAGTGGCGCACCTGCTTCGCGGCGGACGGTACCGGTCACGTCCTCCAGTACGCCATGGACTCCGTGGTGGTCAAGCTCGGGGTCACGGTGCACGACCGCACTGAGGCCATCAGCCTCATCCACGACGGTGAGAATTGCTATGGCGCGGTGGCCATGTGCCTCCGCACCGGCCAGGTCCGTCCCTATTTAGCCAAGGCCACGGTCATTTCTACCGGCGGCTACGGCCGCATGTACGGCGCCTCCACCAACGCAGTTATTAACGAAGGGACTGGCATGGCCATCGCCCTGGACACCGGGGTCGTCCCCCTGGGCAACATGGAGGCCGTGCAGTTCCACCCTACCGGCATTGTCCCGGGTGACATCCTGGTCACCGAGGGCTGCCGGGGTGACGGCGGCTATCTCCTGGACAAGAACCTCCACCGTTTTATGCCCGATTACGAGCCCGTCAAGAAAGAGGTGGCCAGCCGGGACGTGGTGAGCCGCTGGATGATACACCACATGCGCCAGGGCTTCGGGGTGGACAGCCCCTACGGCGCCCACCTCTGGCTCGACATTCGCCATCTCGGTGAGGCTCATATCTGCACCAACCTCCGGGAAGTGCACAGCATCTGTGAAAACTTCCTGGGCATCGACTGCATCACTGAGCTGATACCCGTGCGGCCCACCCAGCATTACTCCATGGGGGGCGTGCGTACTAACATAGATGGTGCCGTTCGCGGGCTCAAGAGCCTCTTCGCCGCCGGAGAGTCCGCCTGCTGGGACATGCACGGCTTCAACCGCCTGGGCGGGAACTCCCTGGCGGAGACTATCGTGGCCGGCATGATAGTGGGGGAAAAAGTGGCGGCCTTCACCCAGGAACAGTCCTTGAGGTTTCCCTTTTCCCTGGTGGTTGACGCGGTCAAAGCTCAGGAACAGAGAATTGAAAACCTGCGCAGCCGCGTCTCCGGCAGTGAAGATGTCTTCCAGCTCAGGAAAGCCATGGAAAACACCCTCCTCAATAAGGTGGGCATCTTTCGCACCGGCGAGGACCTTGAGGAGGCCGTGGCCACACTCCAGGACCTTTACCGGCGCTCTTCTGAGATTAAACTGCGCAGCAGTGGCCTGGGGTCCAACCCCGAGTTGTTCGCCGCCCTGCGCCTCCCCGGCATGATGCGCCTGGCCCTGTGCATCTCCTACGGGGCCCTGCAGCGCACCGAGAGTCGGGGCAGCCACTACCGGGAGGACTTTCCCCGTCGGGACGATGAGAACTGGCTCAACCGTACCCTGGCCTATTGGCCCGAAGGGGCTGACCTCCCCCGGCTGGAATACGAAAACGTGAATATCACTGACCTGCCCCCGGGTGACCGCGGCTACGGCAGCATGCCCATTCAGGGGGATTCGTTGAGATAGCTTGGGGGAGGGCCGGGTGAACACGGTTCCCCCGCCCTCCCCCAAACCCCCTCCCAACCCCCATTAAGGTAAGGGGTTGGGAGAGGGAGTTTGAGGGAGGGGGTAAGGGCCCACGGCCCCGGTAGCACGGGCTTCCAGCCCGTGGGGGAACCCCCCTCCCCCAATCTCCAGCACAATACCTGAGGACGGACAAATGCCTGACCGCATTCTCACCGTGGAAGTTTTTCGCTACAACCCGGCTACCCCGGAAATTCCGCCCAGTATGCAGGAGTTCCAGATCGACGAAACTCCCAACATGAGTCTCTTCATTGTCCTGAACCGCATCCGGGAAGAGCAGGACCCCTCCCTCATGTTCGACTTTGTCTGCCGCGCCGCGGTGTGCGGTTCCTGCGCCATGCTCATTAACGGCCGCCCCGGACTGGCTTGCAAGACCCTGACCCAGGACCTCCCCGACATGATCACCCTCATGCCGTTGCCCGTCTTCAGGCTGGTTGGTGACCTCTCCGTGGATACCGGCGTCTGGTTCCGCTACCTCAACGTCAACATCGGGGCCTGGATCCACACCGACAAGGTTTTCGACCCCAAGAGCCTCGAAAAGCGCATGGAAAACCCCACGGCCCTCGAGATTTACGAGGCCGAACGCTGTATCGAGTGCGGCTGCTGCATCGCCGCTTGCGCCACCGCCAACATTCGGGAAGACTTCCTGGGCGCGGCCGGATTAAACCGGGTGGCCCGCTTCCTCATAGACCCCCGGGACGAGCGTTCCCCCTTTCAGGTTTTCGACGTGGTGGGCACCGACGAGGGCGTCTTCGGCTGCATCGGCCTCATGGCTTGCGACGACCTTTGTCCCATGGAGATTCCTCTTCAGGGCCAGTTGGCCTTTGTCCGCCGCAAGATGGCCCAGGCGGCCCTTAGGGGCAAGTAATTCCGGAAACTAGCGCACTGCCACGGGAGCGGGGCCGGCTGTGCTTGACAACTGGGAATTCATTACGGTTTACTGGCTGTCCGGATTCGTTCAAGAAAAATTCGAAATCTGGAAAGGCAAAAAAGACCGGCAGCAACCCACCGCCGGCTCAGTATCCTTTACCATTTACCTCCTCTTTCCTCTGATAGACGCCGAGGAAAGTCATCTCACCATTACCCAAACCACGGACGGCCTCTCCTTTTCCATAGATTGGTTCCCCGGCGAAGAGTTCCCCTTGAAAACTTTTGCCACCGAAAGCCGGAAAGAACTGCTCCTGATGTGCGAATATCATCTGGAAAGCGTCTTTCTGCACCTCACCTGAACCTTTAGGAGAGTAACCCTCGCCATGTCCTGTACGCTGTCCCGCTATCGCTTCTGTCCCTGCTGCGGCGGTTCGTTGGCCTTTGAGGTCAGAGACGGCCAGCCGCGTCTTGTTTGCCGGGAGTGCCGTGAAACTTTCTATGTGAACCCCGCCGTAGGGGTGGCTGTGGTGGTGCGCCGGGGACAGGAAATTCTCTGGGGCCGGCGAAAATCCGGGCGCTATGCCGGGCACTGGTGCATTCCCTGCGGCTACGTGGAATGGGGGGAGGAGGTGCGCGCCGCCGCCATACGGGAGTTTCAGGAGGAAACCGGCCTCATCGTGGACCTCGGCCCGGTTCTGGCCGTGCACTCCAATTTCCACGATACAGAGCGCCTTACCGTGGGGATATGGTTCGCCGGGCAGGTGATAAGCGGGATTCTCAAGCCCGCCGATGACCTGGATAAGGTGGGCTTTTTCCAGTTGTTCGAGTCCCCTGGGCCTCTGGCTTTCCCCACGGACGAACTGGTGCTGGCGGCCCTCAGGGACGGCGCCATCAGACTGATTCCGGAATCACCAGCTATTTTGTGTGAGCTTCTCTAATCAAGGAACCTAATTCTTTAAAAATCCACTCCTTTGCTGCTCCCCACAGGCACAATCCCCCCCGACCCCATTTAAGGTTTTTCCCGGCGCAGTGGTTGGCAGGCGTTAACGGTCAGGCCTTCAGGACGGAAAAAGTTCCAGAGACTCCAGAGGCGCAAGATCACGGAGGGACACCATGGCCACCCGCGCCGTATCCAGGTCCAGGACCGCAAAGCTGAAGGTGGGATAGCGCCTCTCTTCCATGGTAAAGGCCCCGGGGACGATAAGGTAGGCCGTGTCAGCTTCGAGCTCAATGCAGGCCTGGCGGGGGCGAAACTCCTGGGGCCTGACCGCGTCGTTGATGTACAGGAGGCGGTAAACCGGGGGGCGAAAGTGGGTCAGGCTGGGCACGTGGGTGTGACCGTGGCAGAGAAGCATAGGCGGTCGGCCCGAGGGCCGTTCCTCCAGGTAGGCGCCGATCCTGCCTTTGAAATGGGTCCACAACAGAGCTCGGGTGTGGGCGATGAAGACATTGCCGGGGAGTTCCAGAGCCATGGCCGAGCCGGTGGCCTCCGGCATCTCCGGACCGTAAAAATCATAGACCCAGTGGAGTTGGTGCTGAGGATTGTTTGCCAGCCAGGGACGAAAGGGTTCCGGGTCGCAGTCCCCCAGGCAGGCCAGACGGGTCAGCCCGTGGCGCATAAAAAACGACAAAAGCACAGGAAGTCCGGCCTGGTATGTGTGTGTATCCGCGACCAGGGCCAGCCTTCCCATGCCTTCTCCCAACTGACGGTAAGCGTTAGGGGGTTGATTATTTAAAAGACCTGAAGCCACAGGCGTGGCCGGGGTGCCCCTTGAAACGCTCCACCAGTTCTTTGAGGAATTTCAGAGCCTCTTCCTTGTCCCGGTCGAGGGCGATGCCCTCAATGTACTGCTGGTCCTGATCCTCGAAGATAATCTGTTTATCCGCCATGGTTACTCTCCTATGACCTGTTTCCTGAGAGGAGTTGAGTATGTATTATGATCTGGTCGGGTCTGAAGGAACCGTAAAAACTCTGGTTACACTACCTTCGGGCCGCAGGCGTGGCCGGGGTGCTCCTTGATCTTGTCCAAGATATCCGCCACGTATTTCAGGGCTTCATCCTCGTCCTTGTCAATCACAATCCCCTCGATCTTCTGCTGATCGGCATCGCTGAAGGTAACGGTCACTTTAGCCATGAGTAAACCTCCTATCGGGCGAAACTAATTCAAATTTAACTACCGCACGGTGGGGTGTCAATAGAAAGGGGGAGATTGCCTCCCTGGAAAAAAACCGCGATAATATCTTTAACGCTACCCTTGGGGCCAACCAGCGGGGGGAAGCCGGGAAGACTCCCCACTGTGACTTGCGGCCCATGCCTCTTTCCTTAAGAAAAGGAGACAGTCCTTTGCTGAATATGTCTCACCGAGACCGCGCCGTGCCGCCGGTTTGCCCCTTCTGCCGCCAGCGTATTGAGCGGCCGGAGGAGCTGGACGGAATGTGGTTTGAGTTCGACGGCGGCGTCTGCACCTGCGGCGCCCACTTTGCGGTGGACCCCACCGCCAGGAACGGTGGCGCCGTCCTCCTCCAGACCCTGGTGCAGGCCAGCGGCGGAGACTGGGACCAGGCCCTGACGTTAAGCCCCGGAGTGGACTACGACGATGCTTTTTTGGGCCTTTACAACACTTTGACACACCGGATTGGAGGCCGGGCCTTCGGCACCATCTACTTCGTGCGCCTCAGGCCCCCAGCAGACCAGCCCGAGACCTCCAACACCCACTGAGAGGCAGTAACCCCGGCCGGAAAATGCTTGACATTCTGCCGGCCAGTGATTTAGTAATGAATATGGAGTTATGTCAGGCCCGCGAGGCCACCCAGGCTCCCTGGGTGGTCTTTTTCTTTGGGAGTAGGTATGCGCCTGGTGATGATCGACAATTACGATTCCTTCACTTATAATCTGGCTCAACTTTTCTATGAGTTCGACCTGGAGGTCCAGGTCTATCGCCACGACGCCGTGAGCCTCTCCGAGATTGAAGCCTTGAAGCCCCGCTGGCTCTGCATCTCTCCGGGGCCCAAGGCCCCGGCCCAGGCCGGCATCAGCAAAGAGGTGATCGCCCGCTTCCACCGGGACATCCCCATCCTGGGGGTGTGCCTGGGACAGCAGGCCTTAAATGAGGTCTTCGGCGGCGTGACGGAAAGAGCACCCCTGCCGGTGCACGGCAAGCGCTACCCGGTCTACCACAAAGGGCGAGCCATCTTTGCCGGCCTCCCGTCTCCCTTCTGGGGGGCCCGCTACCACTCCCTCATTGCCGTGCCTAACTCCCCGGAGCTGGAGATCACTGCCTGGACCACAGACGGGGTGGTCATGGGCCTGAGCCACCAGCACTACCCCCTCCATGGGGTGCAGTTTCACCCGGAATCTTTTCTAACCAGCTACGGCTACGAACTGACGGCGAATTTCTTGAAGTTGGGGAGGTGAGTTGGTTGAGGGAGGGGGCCAGGGGTCTTAGACCCCTGCCCCCTCCCCCAAACCCCCACCCCCAATCCCATAGGGGGGTAATAAGAAGCTGGAGAAGGCGGGGCTGCAAGGCCCCCCCTTCTCCAGCCCCCTATGCGGGTTGGGAGGGGGGCTTGGGGGGAGGGTAGGGACCTCAGGTTCCTGGCCCTCCCCCCAAACATCATCATGAAAAACATGTTTGGACGGATTGTAGATATTGTGGTGCGGCCTTTTCAGCCTTCCAGAGAAGGCGCGGATTTAGCTGAATTGTTCGCGCCTTACCGGCGGCGGCCTTATGCCATGCTTCTTTTGAGCGGCGGCGATCTGGATTGCGCCTCTCATTCTCTCATGGGCTGGGACCCCTTTCTGGTCATCAGGTCGAAGGGAGACCGGGTGACAATTACCGGGGATACGGTATCCATCGAATTGACCGGTAATCCCTTTCAGGTCCTGGATGATCTCCTGGCTGCCCTGGAGCTGCCCGGCTCCCTGCCCCTCGCGCCCTTCGCTGCCGGGGGACTGGGTTTTCTGGCCTATGATCTGAAAAACCACCTGGAGCGCCTTCCCGTCACGGCCAAGGATGACCTCCATCTCCCTGAAATGGTTTTCGCTTTTCCCCGACGGGTGGTGGTTCATGATCGCCACGCCGGAAAGTTTTGGGAGGTGGAGGTGCTCTGGGAGGACCCCCAAGGCCGCCTGCTCAGGAGCCGGAACGAGTCAGTTCCCCTGGAGGATCAGGATGCCGGGGAATTCCAGGTCGGCAGCCTGAGGAGCAACTTCAGCCGGTATGGTTATCTTGAGGCGGTGAGTTGCATCCGGGAGTACATAAAAAGTGGTGACGTTTACCAGGTCAACCTTTCTCAGCGCTTCTCCTTCCCCTTGACGGGCGACCCCTATATCCTTTTTCGCCGGCTCTTCGCCCTCAACCCGGCGCCGTTTTATGCGTATCTCAACTGTCGGGACTTCGTCATCATGTCCACTTCCATGGAGCGCTTCCTTCTCCGGCAGGGAGATTATTTAGAAACCCGGCCCATCAAAGGCACCCGTCCCCGGGGCCGCACCCCCGAGGAGGACGAGACCTACCGGCGGGAACTGGCAGACAGTCTCAAGGACGACGCTGAACTCTCCATGATCGTGGACCTGTTGCGGAACGACCTGGGCAAGGTCTGCCGGGCCCGCAGCGTCAAGGTGAAAGAGCACAAGCGCCTGGAGGCCTACCAGAATGTTTATCATCTGGTGTCCATCGTCACCGGAGAACTTACGGAGGGGACCAGCCATGTGGATATTCTGCGGGCCACCTTCCCAGGAGGCTCCATCACGGGGTGCCCCAAGATCCGGTCCATGGAAATCATCGACGAACTGGAGCCCACGGTGCGCCACGTCTACACCGGAGCCCTGGGCTACCTGGGCCTGCACCGCAATATGGACCTGAATGTGGCCATCCGCACCGCCATTGTGGCAAACGGCTGGGGGCACTTCTCTGTGGGCGGCGGCGTGGTCTATGACTCGGATGAGGCGGAAGAATACGAGGAAACCCTGCACAAGGGCCGCACCTTGTTCCGGCTGATAGAAGGGGAATGACATTTTGTGGGGGGAGGGGGGAAGGGTCTGCGACCCTTCGCCCCCTCCCCCAAGAAACCAAAACCTATGCAAGAGCAGACTTTTGTCTGGCTGAATGAAGGGTTGGTGCCCCTGTCTCGGGCCCGGGTGTCCGTGGAGGATCGGGGATTCCTCTATGGGGACGGGTTTTTCGAAACTTTGAGAGTAGAGGATGGTCGTCCCCTCTTTCTAGAAGAGCATATAGAGCGCCTGCGCGCCTCGGCCCGAGCCTTCAACATTTCTTTTCCCAAAGAAACGACCTGGGAGGCGTGCCTCTCTCAACTTCTTGAGGCAAACGGCCTGCAGCAAGGTTTAGCCGCCGTAAAAATTCTTCTCACCCGGGGGCAGGCGGACGGTTTGGGTCTGCCGGCGGCTTCCTCTCCCACCCTGGTCGTGTGGGCCCGAAGATATACCCCGCCCGGCCCCGAAGAATACACCGCGGGCTGGCCGGTGGAAGTCTTTCCAGAGAGACGCACCATTTTTATAGGGGGCCACAAGAGCCTGAATTATCTCTTTTACCTGGCGGCCCGGCAGTACGCTCTGGATAAGGGAGCCCGGGAGGCCCTGGTCCTCGAAGCGGACGGCCTGGTCTCCGAGGGCGCCGCCACCAGTCTGGTGGTTTTCCGGGATAGCCGGTACGTTACCCCCGCGGCGGCCAGCGCCCTGCCGGGGGTGACGATGGCGGTCCTGACCCGCGCCCTGCAACGCCACGGGAAAAAGCTGGAACGAGTACCCCTTCACCTCTCAGACCTCAAGGAGGCCGACGGCCTCTGGCTGGCCAATTCCCTCATGGGGCTCATGCCCGTGTCGTCGCTGGCCAAAAAACCCTTGCCCCTGGCGCCGGAGGCAACCCGGTTTATAAAAACCTGCCTGGACCGGGAAGCCGGTGGGTAACGTGAGAATGCTGCACCTAGTCTTGTGGAAGAGGAGAGCCTTTGGTCCCCGGGTTCGCCCCGTAAAAAAATTTCGTGACAGGCTCCATTTAATGACAAAGGGCAGGCCGTAGGAGGCCTGCCCTTTGTCGTTGCCATGCTTGGAGATACTTCTAAAGCAGCGGCTTGATCATCTTCACAAAAACTTCCTTCTGTCTTGCTCCCAGAACCTTGTGCACGATTTTCCCCTGCTTATCGATGATGAAGGTGGTGGGCACGACCTGCACATTGCCGTAGTCCTGGCTCACCTTGTCGGTTCCTACCAGAACGGGATAGTTCAGACCCAACTGTTTGACCAGAAACCTGAGTTGGGTAGGATCGGATGACAGCCCGATCCCCAGAGTGACATAGCCCTGACCCTTTAATTCGTGATAAATTTGGTTCAGCTCCGGCATCTCCTCCCGGCACGGACCGCAAAAGAAGGTGAAAAAGTTGATCATCACCACTTTGCCCTTGAACTGGCTGAGGCTGTACTCCTTGCCGTTAAGGACGTCCGGCAGTTTAAAATCTGGGGCTTGGCCACCGGCCCAGCCCGACGTCGCCAGGACCATGACCACCATCACCGCCATCAGGCCCCGGAGGACTGCGCCGAGACCGTTGGTGCTTTTTCGTGCCATGCAGTTCTCCTTCTGAAAAGTTTGGTACCATCTTGTTTACGGGTTTATATCAAAATGTCTTTCCCTGTGCAATTTGGATATGCTCTTGGCGACATAAGTTAACGGCCAGCGCTTGTTTCAGGCGAGTGCCCCGGTATCCTGAGGTCCCCAGAGCGGACTTGACAAAGAGCCACCTCTTTCTCTATCCTTTATTATTCTGATATATGCATTCTCTATAAAATAGCAACCCCTGACCTAACGTACCCTAGACCTTCACAATTCGGGTGCACAAGGAGACCGGCATGAAATTCCTGGCCATCTGGGGAAGCCCCCGCCGGGGCGGCAACTCCGAGACCCTCTTGAACGCCTTCATCGACGGGGCCCTCCAGGGAGGAGCGGAAGTGGAAAGGATTGCCCTGCGCGAGGTCAAGATCTCACCTTGCCAGGAAATCTACCACTGCTTCAAAGATGGCACCTGCCCCATCAAGGACGATATGCGCCCCTTGTATGACAAGCTCCTGGAGGCCGACGTGGTGGTCCTGGCCTCCCCTATCTTTTTCTATAGTGTTTCGGCTCAGGCCAAGGCTTTTATAGACCGCACCCAGGCTCTCTGGGCTCGCCGCTACGTGGTCAAGCAAGACTTCCCCGGCCCGGAGCGCCAGGGGGTGCTGCTGTGCACCGGCGCCACTCACGGCAAACTCCTGTTCGTGGGTGCCCGACTGGTGGCCAAGTATTTCTTTGATGCCATCAACGTCTCCTACGCTGCCGAGATCCTCGTCCGAGGCGTGGACGACAAGGACGAGATCCTGCAACAACCGGAAATGCTTACCGCCGCCACGGACCTGGGCCGCCGCCTGGCCCAAGGGGAAAATTTCGGCCCCATCAAACTCACCCCCCTGGCGGTGTAATAGTTATAGTTTTTGTGGGGGGAGGGCCAGGGACCAGTGGTCCCTGCCCTCCCCCCCCACCCCCCTCCCAACCCGCATCTAGGCCAGGAAAAGGCGAGGCCTTTGGCCTTCACTTTCCCGGGATAATTCCCCATAAGGGATTGGGGGAGGGGGTGTGGGGGAGGGGGTAAGGGGCTGCGCTCCTTAGCCCCCTCCCCCACATATCCCATAACCAGGAGGTCACATGAGCTCTCCTTTTTCGGTTGGCATGACCCATGAAAAGGTCCTGAAGACCGGCCCGGAGCATTCCGCTCGCCATTTTTTCACCCATCTGCCTGACGTCTTCGGCACCCCCTTTCTGGTGGGTTTGTTCGAAGGGGTTAGCGCCGAACTCATGGCCCCTCATCTGGGCCCCGGGGAGCAATCGGTGGGCATCAGCATGAACCTGAAGCACATGGCTCCCACGCCGTTGGGCATGGAGGTCCGAGCCAAAACTCAGGTCACCGCGGTGGATGGCCGCAAGCTCACCTTCCAGGCGGAGGCCTTTGATGAAAAAGAAAAGATTGGCGAGGCTGTCCTCGAACGATTTATAATTAATGCAGAGAAGTTTATTAAGAAAGTGGAGGAAAAAAAGGGCTGAGCCAGGCTCTCTTCAACAATTTAGTACCCTTGCAGCATTTCGAAGCAGGCTGGGGTTGGGACGCCCAGGTGCGGCAGTACGTCCGCAAGAAATACCGCCAGGACCTGGAAGGTTTGCTGTCCCTCGACCCCGGACTCCTGGCCCAACTGATGCGGGGCGAGCTGCTGGAAGGGCGGCCCTACCCCAGCATCAAGTGGGTCATGCGCCAGCGTCCTTTCCGGCCCCTGGAGCTCTATTGGCTTTTCGACCACGACCCCGAGCATGGCGCTGACCTCCGGGTGCTGTTCGCCAGGAAGAGCCTGGTAGTCCCCACCGAAGACGCTTATGTCTTC
Source organism: uncultured Syntrophobacterales bacterium (assembly GCA_965602785.1). GTDB lineage: Bacteria > Desulfobacterota > Desulfobaccia > Desulfobaccales > 0-14-0-80-60-11 > JBGSLA01. Next base: position 22,605 of record CBFDAH010000001.1, on the reverse strand, counting down.
GCCTGGGACTTCCTGGCCGTATTGGCCCGCTACGGTCGGGGCTCCTTTCCACTGATCGAGGCCGCCCCGGGCCCCGAGTGGCTCCCCTTCTCGGAGTTCGCCCCCACCGCCGCCTCCCCCATCAAGGAGACGGCCCTGGGGCCCCGGGAGGAGCTTCTCGAGCTCCTCACCCTGGATCTGGTGAAGGTGGCCATGGCTCGCCTGGACGTTGGAACGTGCCAGGCAGTTCCCGGCGGCTGGCAGGCAATTTGGCCCATCCTGGGGGATCTGGCCTTTCGCCTGCGCCGCAACGACACCGGCAGTGAAGTGGCCTTTGACAGCCACGGCGCCAAAAAATACGGTCCGGAATTCCTCATGAGCTTTGTCTGGCTTTATGTTAACGCTCTATTGCGGGAGTGCCGCCAGGTGGATCCGTCCCTCCCCCGCCTCTCCCGATATTTGTAATGGGATGGTAGGCCAAAGGAGAGACAGCAATGACAGACGTTTCTAAATTACTTGAGGGACTTGCAACACTAGCATGGCCTGCCATCATTATCCTATTAATTGTTCTGTTTCGGCCTGCCGTTGCGGCGCTCATCGAATCTGCCAAATCACGGAAGTTCACCTTGAAGATCGGCGGCCAGGAACTGACGATGGAGGAAGCCAGCGAACAGCAGCGCACTCTCATCGCTGATCTTCAGGCCCAGGTGATCGATATCCAGAAGAGGATCGAAGGGGTTGTGCAGCCGGTACCAGCCGAAAGACTCGAGAGAGTCCTGGTGACAGCGCCTCCTGTCGCTAGGTCTATTCTATGGGTTGACGACCAGCCCAAGAATAATAGCTATTTATTCCAACAGCTCTCAGATAAAGGCATTAAAGTTGATACAGCAGTGTCGACATCTAAAGGCCTACGGCTATTTGACAAGACTAATTATGGTGTTATTATTTCCGATATGGGACGTACTGAAGATGGGGCATACAAAGAAACTGCTGGATTAGAATTATTACAACGAATCAGAGAACATAATAAGACAATACCATTCATCATATTTACTACCTTTCGATCCTCAAAAGAATATGGGGACACAGCCATAAGCCTTGGGGCAACAGCGATAACCTCATCTCCGACTGAGATGTTCGGTTTATTGGAGAAGGTCATAGCTTAACAAGGGTATCCAGCCGATCCCGACACAACCATAGTCCAACACAGTGCTTAGGTGGTCAGCGGCTAATGCCCGGCGCATTAAATCTATGTTGTGTCCATATTGCCAGAGCGCTAAAATTGTCCTGCGGACCCATTGAAAGGCTATCGAAGCCTGCTGCCCGGGTTGCGGCCGCATTCTGGAACCTCAGGAGTGTAAAAAGCTGCTTCAGCAGAAGCGAGACAGGCTTGCCAGGAATAAAGGGAAAACCAAAAAGGGCAAACGAGCTGCCAAACAAGACCAACCCGTTTGCATTCCATCACAATTCAACCGATAATATCTGTAACGCTAGCTTTCAGGCTGGTATGTGAAAACAGCTCGCCGCCAATCCCGGCGGCGTCTGATCCTGATAATAAAAGAGGACTAGTACATGGCCCGTGTCACCATTGAAGACTGTCTGCGACAGGTCCCCAACCGCTTTGCCCTGATACACCTGGCCGCCAAGCGCGTCCGCCAATTCCATAAGGGCGCGCCTGCCCTGGTGAAATCGGATAACAAGGAAATCGTCGTAGCCTTGCGGGAAATCGCCGCCGCTAAGATTGTGCCCACTGTGCCCTTGCCCGCTCTTCCCGAAAAAACTTAATCAGGAGGGCCTATGCCGGCCAACCTCCCCCCCCAGTACTTCGAAGTGGAGAAGCGCTACCGGGGGGCCAGGTCTGTGAGTGAAAAGCTCAAGTATCTGGAAGAGATGTTGGCCATCATGCCCAAACACAAGGGCACCGACAAACTCAAGGCCGACCTCCGCCGGCGCATCGCCCAGCTCAAGGATATGGGGTCCTCCCGTAAGGGCCCCGGACGCCGGGCTCCCGTGTACCTGGTGGAACGTGAAGGGGTGGGTCAGGTGGCCCTCATCGGCCCCCCCAATACCGGCAAGTCCTCCCTCGTGGCGGCCCTGACCAAGGCCCAGCCCCTTATCGCCGACTACCCCTACACCACCCGCATCCCTCTGGCCGGCATGATGCGCTTCGAAAACGTCCAGGTGCAGCTGGTGGACTGCCCCCCCCTGGGTGACGAGTATCTGGAGCCCTGGTACCCGGATCTCCTGCGCCGGGCCGATGCCTTCGCCATCATCCTGGCCCCCCCTCAAGACCCTGACGCCCGGCTGGCCGCCCTGGAAGCCACTCTGGCCGGCTTCCACCTGGCCCTTCAGGGCCAAGACGGCGGCTCTCCACCCCCCAACCTCACCCCCCGACGGGCCCTCGTCGTCCTCAATATGACCGACCTCATCCCCGACCCCGAGGAACTGGAGCTGTATCTTGAGGTCCTCGGCGAGCGCTTTCCCGTCTGGACCGTCTCCACCATAACCGGCCAGGGCCTCCCCGAACTCCGGGCCGCCCTCTTTTTATTTCTGGACCTAATCCGGGTTTATACCCGCGTTCCCGGCAAGGCCGCCAACTTCAAGTCCCCCTTCGTGGTGCCGGTGCGCACCACCATCACGGAGCTGGCCGACCGTATTCATCATGATTTAGGGAAAAAATTCAAGTTCGCCCGGGTCTGGGGCAAGGAGACCTTCGAGGGCCAAAGGGTGCAGCGGGAATACCTCCTCCAGGAGGGGGACATTGTTGAAATTCATTCATAGCGTTGTATTGCAGAGATAATTTAGAAAATGTTCGAGAAGGATAGTTTGCCCTACCCTGGTGGGAGGAGATGAAGGTTGGGGGAATAATTTCCCCTCATCATCTCGAAATGTATCTGCCACCCAGCCCTACCTATCAATGAGAGGGGGGAATAAACTAGAAGGGAAGAAATTTTTTAAAAATTCCAAAACGAGACTATAGAGTAGGGGCTAATAATCCTTAATTGGAAAATTCGCCTCATTGACATATCGTCCCGAGATACTTATCTAAAAAACACCTAATCGAGTCATCGAGAGGTGGAAATCGTAAGAAAGATAACAGGGTGGACCTAACCCAGAGGTGAAGACTATGGAACTTTATGTGCCTACTGATCAACTCAAGGAAGTTTCAGAAGTGCTGGCCGGAGAAGGGGTGACTTTTACAGTTACCGAAAAAACGTACTCTCTGGTAGTGGAAGGGAAAGAAATAGGTGAGGTCACCGAAGTGAAGGCAGAACTGCTGGAAACCGAGATGCCGGCCATTTATGATGAAGGCCCGCCCATCACTCTGAGAGCATTCCGCTTGCCTTCAGGGAAAAAATTCCTCCTCACGGACAGGGATGGCAATTTTGTTCGCCTGGCCGTTCCGCCGCCTGGATGGGAAAGGTAATTCCTCCCGGGCATTTTTAACCAGCAGTTTTTTCAGCAAGGGTTAGAGCCGGAGCTGGGGGAGACTGACCCAACTCCCATTCCCGTAACCGTTGGCCAGCTCCCTCTAACCCGGCACCACCTCTTCACCCCGGTCACCCCAGGCCAGCAGCGCCTCTCCCCCTTCCTTGACCAGCGTCGCCGCTCCCCGCGGCGCCTGCACTATGAAAATCATATCGGTAAAGTTACCGATCCCTCCAAAGCGTCGATACATAGCAGTTACGCGCACTTTCCTGCTTTTAGTTAGGCCATAGGTCTATCTCTCACTTCTGCTCATCCTCATCTCAAATACCTATCACCTGCACCTTGACATATATAATTACATGAGTTAATGTAATGGTTGATATGGATATCACAACCCTAATCATGGAGCAGCCTTCCTGCCGGACCAAACCGGCGCTGGGGGAGCGGCCCCTGCTGACTTTAGAGCAGGCCGCCGACTTAACTGGCATTTTTAAGGTCCTGGCCAACGAAAATCGCCTCAGAATTCTCCATGCGTTGGTTAGAGCTAAGGAGCTGCGAGTGTCCGAATTGGCCGATGTGGTAGGCATGAGCCCTCAAGCAGTTTCCAACCAGCTTCAATTGTTGGTACTGCGAGGCATCCTCGGGGGCAGGCGTGAGGGCCCCAATTCGCATTATCGGATTTCTGACCCCTGCGTCATTGCCCTCTTGAATTACGGGCTGTGCCTGAGCGAAGAGGCCGAGGAGAGAGCCGAATGACCGAAGCTCATCTAGGTTCATCAGAAGCCTTGGAAAAAGCCCTCTCTTTGTTCTCCGAAGCCAGCGCCGCCAAGAAATGCAGGGCGTGCGGCTGTTTCCATGCCTTGCTCGGGGCCTTGGCCAAGGACTCTGGCGTTGACGGTCTATCTAGGGAATTGACCGAAGCTGTGACCAGGGCACAAGAATGCCTAACCGAGGTGCAATACGATTGCTTCGGATGCGAGGTCTGTTTTCCTCCTCTCATTGTGACGGCCCTTTCCCAGGCAATCGGTAAGGATCTCGTGGAACTGGACCTGTGCCCTGGTGAAAAAGTTGAAGCACGTCCGGGCTGGCCCCCCCTTCCTGGGTCATATATCATCCGCCGTTTCTGTGCCCCGGTGGCAGTGTGCTCCCTGATGGATGAAACCCTGGCCCAGGCTATAGCTCGGGAGACAGGGCCGGACCTCTCCATTGTCGGGACGCTGTGCACGGAAAATTTGGGAATCGAGCGAGTGATCCACAATGTCCTGGCCAACCCTCATATCCGCCACCTGATTCTCTGCGGCCCCGATTCCCAGCAGGAGGTGGGACACTTTCCGGGACAGTCTTTGGTGGCTCTGGCCCAAAATGGGGTAGATCAGCGCGGCCGCATCCTGGGAGCCCGAGGGCGGCGACCCGTTTTGAAAAATATCAGCCTGGAGGCGGTGGAGCACTTCCGTCAGACGGTAGCAGTGGTTGATCTCATGGGACAGTCTGATATGGCGAAAATCATCGCCATGGTAGAAGCCTGCGCCACCCAAAACTCCGGTCCGGCCATCCCTTTCCACTCCACGCCGCTGCTGGAGCCCGTCCCGGGCTATCTCCCCAGTCGCATGGTGTCCGATCCGGCCGGTTATTTCGTGGTCTATGCCGACCGCTCAAGGGGCCTTCTTTCCCTGGAACACTACCGCAATGACGGGGTGCTGGACGCCATCATCGAGGGGAGGACCGCGGCTGAACTTTACACTCCTGCCATCGACAGGGGGCTTCTTTCCAGATTGGACCACGCCGCTTACCTGGGGCAGGAACTTTCCCGGGCGGAGGAGTCCCTCAAGACAGGGGAGAGGTATATACAGGATGCGGCCCCCGAGGAACCTCGGCTCCTAAGTCTGGCCCCAAGTGACTGCGGACCATCCTGCCGGGACACCGGCACCTGAGGTACTACCACTTCCAGCCGGTCGGCTGGGCCACAGGAAAAAATCGGTTCTCCGGGCCTCAATGAGGAATATTTGCCATGAAGCGTCATCTAACCTTGCTTTATGCCGCAGCCCTAGTCATGATCATACCCCTGATTTTGGTTAAAATTCCTGCTGCTGGCAGCCAGACGGAGTCTCCGGTTCTCGGTGTGCAGGAATTTATGAAAAACGTTGACCGTTATCGGGGCAAGGTTCGCCTGGAAGGGGTGGTGAGCGCCGTCTCCCCGTCAGACCAGGCTTTGTCCTTGATCGACATTCAGGAGTTAAAGGATTGTGGCGTCACCACCTGTGCGCCCCTTACTCTGCCGGTAAAATGGAAGGGTCCCTTGCCTGCGGTCCGGGATGTAGTCCAATTAGAGGGTGAAGTGCGGAAATCCGGCGGGAAACTTTTCTTCGAGGCGTCGCGATTGCAGAAAAAGGGCTCCAAATGACCATAACCCTGAACCGCCTTAAACGAGCCATCCTGCCGGCGAGCGTCTTTGGCGCCGTTTTGCTGGGCCATTACCTGTGGTCTGGCTTTTTCCCGGAAGTCGACCCGGCCCAGGCCAGGTGGGCTTCATTCCCTGCGTCTGGCTCTACCTCCTGGTTAAAACGGTATCTCGAAACTCAGAGCTACTGGCTGGGCTATTCCTATGCCCTTTCCCTGGCTTTTGCTGCGGTGCTGGTATGTCGATATTGGGAAGCGCGTTTCTGCTCCGGCAAAACCCTGGCGGCAGGCGGGGTGACCTTTTCGGCCTTCCTGGCGCTGGCTGGTTGTTTCTTGGCGGGTTGTTGTGGCTCCCCCATGCTGGTGGTTTATCTCAACCTTTTCGGAGCCTGGTTCCTCCCGGTGGCGAAACCTCTGGTAGCGGCGCTCACCACCCTCACCATCATCGGAGCCTGGTGGTGGATGAACAAGCGTGGCAAGGCTGTAGCAGCAAACCAGCAAGTTGAGCCCAACGTTGGTCATACGGACAGTTGTCAATGTGAGTAACTCTTTGGCGATCCCTGGCGGAAAAGCCAAGGTGAGAGGATTGAAAGGTAGGTTTTTGCAATGAAAGAAAATCTCCAGAAACGGGCCCGCTGGTTATCATACTTTACGGTGGGCTATAACATCCTGGAAGGCGGGATCTCCATTCTGGCCGGCTGGTTGGCGGGGAGCATTGCTCTGGTGGGCTTTGGACTGGACAGTGTGGTGGAATCCCTCTCCGGCGGCGTCATGATCTGGCGCTTCCGGCCCCATGCCAACCTCACCCCCCAGGAAGAGGAACGTCTGGAAAAGAAGGCTATTCGACTGGTGGGATACACCTTCTTCATCCTTGCGGCCTACGTGTTGTATGAATCTCTGAAAAAACTCCTTTTCCAGGAAGCCCCTTCTCCCAGCCTTTTAGGTATGATCATTGCCTCGGTGTCCCTTATCATCATGCCGGGGCTGTTTTATCTCAAGTATCAAACAGGAAAATCTTTGGGAAGTGCCAGCCTCATGGCCGACTCAAAGCAAACCCTGGCCTGCGCCATGCTTTCCCTGGGCCTCCTCATCGGGCTCGGTCTGAACTATTTCTATGGCATCTGGCAGGCGGACCCCATCATCGGGCTAGTTATTGTGGCCGTGCTGGTCCGGGAAGGCTATCAAGCTTTGAAAGAGGAGAAGCTTTGCACTTGCTGCAGCATGCCTTGTGAGAAGAGTTGAAGATTTAACCTTCGCAACCCTTGTGACTCTACTTCATTGCAGATACCCATCGAGAATAATATTAGATGGTCAGAATTTAAGCTGGTACTCACTTTTTTACTAAAAAGACAAAAGGAGAAAAAAATGAAAAAATTGGCTATTGCAGGATTGTTGACATTTTTGTCCGTCTTACTGGTGATTGGGAACCTCTCGGCCCAGCCCCAGGGGCCCGGCCAGCGAGGCTGGTACTGCCCCTGGATGGGGGGCGGCGGCCCTGCCCCGCAAGGACAAAAGGGCGGCTGGTACTGCCCCTGGATGGGGTCTCAGACCGGACCGCCGGTGGCCAAACCCGGACAGCCCCTGACGGCGGACCAGGCTAAAGCCATGGTGGAGCAGCAGATCAGCGGCAATCCCAACTTGAAGGCGGGCAAGGTCACTGAAAAGGACGGCACCTATGAGGTGGACATTGTCACCAAGAAAGAAGGGTCCCTGGTGGATAAAATCCAAGTGAACAAGCAGACGGGCTGGTTCCGCTCGGGCTATTGAGATCGTATTGAGTCAATCGAGATGGCGGAGGGTCAGGTGCATCATCCGCCATTTTGTTTTCCGGTCAAATGAATAAAGTCGAAATTAGCAATCTACTCGGATCCGCCATAGCTAGCTTGCCGTTATCAGCAGTTATCACTCTATCAACAAAAATCTAGACCAGATCAGCCTCTAACCCGGCACCACCTCTTCACCCCGGCCACCCCAGGCCAGCAGCGCCTCTCCACCTTCCTTGACCAGCGCCGCCTTGCCCCAAATCTCCAGGTCCCAGGACCAGGCGGGGGTGTTCGGCCATTGCTGGGCCAGCTCCTCTGTCACCCACCGGGTCAGGTCCTGAGTTGGTGACTCCAGGTCCGCATCCTGGTCCGCCGCGCTGAGGCAGGCCCCCAGAAGCTTCTTGAACTCCGGCAGCCACCCCGGTACTGCTTCTCCACCCCTGGCGGCCAGATACTCCTCTGCCGTGCGGCAGCCTGGGAGGGAAAGGCGGACCTGTGTGCTCATGCCCCCGCCACCTTCTTTTCGCAAGGAAGCGAAAATGGCTTTGGAGGTGCGTCCCAACAGCAGCGGCAGGCTTTCGGCTCCCAGGGGTGCGCCCATCTCCCGCCGCCACAAGAGATAGCGCAGCCGGGCCGTCTCCGGGTCCACTATCTCCATGTCCCCGAGGCCCCTGGCAAAATCGCCGCGCTCCTCCCAGGTCTCCGGAGTCAGGGTTTCCGCCAGCCGCTCCTCCCCCAGATCCACCCTGGAAAGGTGCGCTTCCTGGTCCGCCTCCATTATTTCCAGTTGCCAGGCCAGGCTAAAGGCGTCCTCATCCTTCCACGGCCCCTCGGGCATTCCGGGGGCTTCCGGTTCGCCCTTCAGAGCCCGCACTATGTCCTCCAACCCCTCCTTGTCGCTGGCATATTCCTTATAGGCCTGCCATTGCTTGAGCTCCCCCGGCGCATAGTGCCTGAGTTCCCGGCCGCCGGCTTCCGCCGCCGGGGGAAGCGGCCTCCCCTGGTAGGGCACCCCAGGAGGCCACTGCCACAACACCCCCGCCGTCAACTCCGGGAAATACAGGGGCAGGCTCCAGAATTCCTGCCGCCAGGGTAAAATCAACGGAAAAACCACTAACCGCCAGGTCATGCCACGGTCCGCCTAAAAAAGTGTCAGAAATACCGATTGTCTTGAAGGCAACTACCTAAGTGCGATGAGGGAACCGCGAGCTTTAGCCTTAGCCGGCGGCACGCCCCGGTTTCTTCGCCTTGGGCGGCGCCTCTTTGGGCAAGGTCCGCCGGTAAGCCCCGGTGGCCTTATTGAGCTCAGCCACGGCCAGGTGGTAATTAAAGAGGGCCAGGAGGTAGTCCCCCCGGGCGATGCCGTATCGTTCAAAGGCCACGAAGATGTCCGTCATGGTTCCCAGGCCAATGTCGAAGTTGCTAAAGGCCGTGATAATCCAGCGCCGGGCGTTGACGTAAGCCTTCAACATGCCCTTGGAGGCCCGGTAGTTCTCTGTCACCTTGCCATAGGCCTTCGCCACTTGAATCGGGATGCCCATGAGGGCCGTGCGTTTCTGGTGTTGTAGTTTGTTAAGCTCCGCCCGGGCCTGCCGCAGCTTGGCCTTGGTGATGCCGAAGTCGAAGTGCCATTTGATGCCCAACACCGGCCCGGCGCCGGCCTCGTTGAAATAGTCCTGGTGGAAGGGGTCCTGAGAGGTTCTGCGGCCGGGAGCCCCCGCCAGGAAACCTATCACCCCTGCGAAGAAGTCCGGGTAATAATCAGCCTTGGCCGCCTTCACCAGGAGCTCTCGGGCCGCCTTGCCTTCTTTCAGCATGGTGAACTCGGGCCTGAGTTCCAGGGCCATTAGCACAAAATGGTCCAGTTTTCCAGCCGGCGGGGTTGGTTCCGGGAGCTCCAGGGGCACTCGGAACTCCTGCTTGGGACTATAGCCGATGAGGGCCTGCAAGGCCCGGTAGGCCACCTTGGCTCCTTCTTCGGCCTCGGCGGCGAATTTCTCCACCCCTCCCTCATACACTGCCAGGCGGTAAGGATCAGTGTCCTTGACGCTGGCAGACTTAACGGCCAACAGCCGGGTAATCCGTTCCTTGGCGTCGCTGAGATACCCCCGAGCATCTCTTACGGCATCTTCCCCCTGCTGGGCCAGCACCAATCCGTAGAAGGCCTTGGACACATGCAGGATGACTTCCGCCCTGGTGGTGTCAACTTTGGCGGTTTTGACCTTGATATTTTTTGCCGCGGCCTTTTCCCGATGGGAAATCTTCCCAAAGGTGTACAAAGGCTGAATCAGCCTAAAATCCAAGCGCCCAAAAACGGTCATCCCATGAATCTTGGACTTGGGGTCCGGGTAAAAAATGCGGTTGTTGACGATTCTCGGCAAATCAGCCTTGGGTACCAGGCCGCCCAAGGCCACCGCGTCCAATTGGGGGAACCGGTAACCCCGGACCTCGGCCTTCTGAGCCTCAGCCAGGGTGACATCGCTCTGGCTGGTCTTTACTTGCGGACTGAATTTGAGGGCCAAAGAAATGAGTTGCGGCAGGGTCATCTCCGGCGGCTCTTGAGCCGCAGCCCCCCCAGCTGCACTCAAAAAAACTATACTTGCCAATATGCCCACAAAACGACCCCAGTAGTACATCTCCCCCTCCTTATAATAAGCATGGGTGGATGAAAAAAATCTTGAGAAAGGCCTTTCTCCCGGCACGTGACTCCTGATCATTTTAACAAGCAGGCGAAGGAGAAGTCCAAATAAAAAGGGGAAGCCTGAAAAATTGCCCTTTGCTGAGCCTTTAGTTATTATGAAAACGTCCGAAAGAAAACCAGTTAGGAGCTTAGCTCTTTTCAACAAGATTATCATTTTCGGGAGGTATGATGGCTCGTATCCTGGTTACCGGCGGCGCTGGCTTCATCGGTTCTCACGTGGCGGATAATCTGGTGGCCGAGGGTCATGACGTGGCGGTAATTGACAATCTCAGCACCGGCCGGCGGGAGTTCGTCCCCTCCCAGGCCCAGTTCTTCCCCTATGACATTACCTCCCCGGACGCTGCGGACCTTATCCGCTCCTGGCGCCCCGCAGCCCTAATACATCACGCCGCCCAAATGAGCGTCCGCATCTCCGTGGCCGACCCCGTGGCTGATGCCCGGGACAATATCCTGGGCTCCCTGAACCTGTTTCAGGCCGCGGTGGAGGCCCAGGTCAAAAAAATCATTTTCGCCTCCACCGGCGGTGCCCTTTACGGTGACGAGGTCCCCATCCCGGCCCGGGAGACCGACCCCCCTTGGCCCGAAAGCCCCTATGGCGTGGCCAAACTGGCGGTGGAGCACTACCTCCGGTTTTATCAGTCGGAGTACGGCCTCACCACCATCTCACTCCGCTATGCCAACGTCTACGGTCCCCGCCAGAACGGCCAGGGGGAAGCCGGCGTGGTGGCCATCTTTATTGAAAAACTTCTGGCCGGCCAGCAGCCCATCATCAACGGCGACGGCCTCCAGACCCGGGACTTTGTCTTTGTGGGGGATGTGGTGGCGGCCAATCTTAAGGCCCTGGCTTACCCCCGCTCCGGCACCTTCAACATCGGCACCGGCCGGGAAACCGACATTCTCACCATTTACCTCAAGCTCCAGAAACTCGCCCATTCTCCCCTCTGTCCGGTGCATGGCCCCGCCAAGCCCGGGGAGCAACGCCGCAGCGCTCTGGACTCCCGCCTGGCCAGGGAGGCACTGGACTGGCAGGCCGCGATGGACCTGGAGGAAGGGCTTGCTCAAACCGTTGAAGCTTTTCGCCAGCCGGGGTGAGGAGATTGTTCCTGAGGAACTGAGGTCAAGAAAATGACGCGATTCCCCCTATTTGTGAGAAACTGACATCAGCTCCATTCATTCTGAATTTCTGGCTGGCACAACCATTTATCAAGGGAACCACATCCGGGTTTATAAGGCTCCCCCCATCCGTGAGAGTTATCAGGACGGGCAGAAGGCGCCTCCAGGTCCAGGTGACCTGACCTGAAATGCTCAAGGTGTCGAGGAGGACCCCATGATGAAAAAAGTCTTCGGTAGTTTGGCGCTGGTGGTTGGCTTCGGATTCGCGTTGGTTTTTCTGTACTATGTCTGGTTTTACGAAGGTGATTCCCGGCCTCCGGAGCCGAGCCCAGTCGCAAAACCTGAAATCGTTCCTCGCACCGCCTCTGAATTCGCGCCAAAACCTGCGCCTCCCGAGCCCCGGCCGGCGGCGCCCACGGAGCCCGCACCTCCTCCAGCGGCTCCCCCCGCTCCTCCTCAGGTGACCCCGATCCCTGCTCCGGAGGCTCCCTCCGCGCAAGCTCCTCTTGCCAAGGTTCCGCCAGCAAAGATTGCCCCCCCGGAGGAGGCAGCCATCACCACCCAGGAGCCCAAGGAGGGATATGGCCTGTTGGCAGGAAGATTCCGGCGCTACCGCGCTGCCCAGAGGTTGCTGGAAAAGATCAAAAAGCAGGATAGGCCTGGGTTTATTCGCAAAAAAGGAAAATACTACGAAGTCTGGGTGGGTCCCTTCCCGTCGTCTCAGGAGGCCAAAAAACATCAAAAATCCATCCGGAGCTCGCTGAAAATTTCTGCAAAAATGCGGAAATTTTCAGTTCCTGTCCCCAAATGAACCCCTCGGCCTCCAGGGAAATGGCTGCTCTGGTTTTTCCCTATCCTAACCGCACTGAAAAAGCCTTGTCTGATTTTTTAGACAGGGTAAACTTAGAGTTTGATGTCTAATAGTCTTCCGAATAGGGAATAGGCATACATGGAAACCATGGTTGCAGTACAGGACCTGAGCAAGTATTACGGCCCTCACCTGGCCATCAGCCGCCTGAGTTTCGAGGTGGCCCAAGGTGAAATCGTCGGCTTCCTGGGACCTAACGGCGCCGGCAAAACTACCACTTTGAAAATCCTGGCGGGTTTTATGCCCCCCACCTCTGGGACGGCCCGCATTAACGGCCACGACTGTGTCACCGAATCTTTGGCCGTGCGCCGCTCCCTGGGCTACCTCCCTGAAACAGTCCCCCTTTACTCCGAACTCACCGTGGCCCAGTTCCTGCGCTTTACCGCCCGGGCCAAGGGGGTGGAGGCCAAAAAACAACGGGCGGAAGTGGACCGGATCAGCGAGGCCTGCGGCCTTCCGGAAGTGCGGGAGACCCTCATTTCTTCCCTCTCCAAAGGGTTCCGCCAGCGGGTGGGCCTGGCCCAGGCCCTCTTGAACAGTCCCCCCCTCCTTATCCTGGACGAGCCCACCATCGGTCTTGACCCCGCCCAGATTGTGGAAATCCGCCAACTCATCAAGGATTTGTCCGGGGAGCACACCGTGGTTCTGAGCAGTCACATCCTCCCGGAGGTGAGCCAGCTCTGTCAGCGGGTTATCATCATTAACAAGGGCCACATCGTGGCCAGTGACACCCCCGATACCCTCTCCCGCCAGTTGAGTCAGGGTTCTCGCCTGAGGCTTCAAGTGCAGGGTCCGGTTCCCGAAGTCGCCGCCGCCTTAAGGGGCCATCCCGGCGTTAAAGGTGTAGTTAACCAGGGCGAGGCGCACTACCTGGTGGAAGCGAAAGAAGACCTGGACCTCCGTCCTGAACTGGCCCGCCTGGTGGTGGAACGGGGCTGGGATTTGCTCGAGTTGCAAGCCCAGGAGTTCACCCTGGAGGAGGTTTTTCTCAATCTGGTTACCGAGGAGGAAGCATAGCCGCCATGTCCGGGGTCTCAGCCGTCCTGCGCAAAGAATTGACCACTTACTTCGCCACCCCCATTTTTTACGTCATAGGATTCTTTTTCCTGTTGGTGGAAGGGTTCCTGTTCTTTTTTGTTTACTTCAGCTACTTTCAGACTGCGAGCTTCCAGGTGGCCCAGAACCCCCAACTGGCTGCCATGCTGAATCCCTTCCAGGTGGTTTTTCGCTCTTTTTTTGAAGACCTGGGCTTTATCTTTCTCCTTATCACCCCCATCCTTACCATGCGGTTGTTGGCGGAGGAGAGGCGCTCCGGCACCGCCGAGCTTCTCTTTACGTATCCTCTGGCCGATTGGGCCGTGATTTTGGGGAAATTTCTGGCGGCCCTGGCGGTCTATGGGACCTTGTTATTGTGCACATTCGTCTATCCTTTGATTTTAGCCTTCCTGACCAGCATGGACTGGGGCCAGCTTGCTGCCGGTTACCTGGGCCTCTTCTTCTTGGGCGCCGCTTGCCTCTCTCTGGGCTTGTTCGCCTCCAGCCTCACCGAAAACCAGATCACCGGCGCCATTTCGGCCTTTGCCCTGCTCCTGCTGTTCTGGCTCATCGGCGCCCTGAAAGAGGTGGGCTCAGACTGGGGAAGCTTCGTCGCCGCCCTGTCCCTGCGGGAGCACATCCCCAACCTGGCCCGGGGCGTTATCGACACCCGAGACTTGGTATACTATCTCAGTTTCACCTTCTTTTTTCTCTTCCTCACCAAGATACAGTTGGAATCCCGTCGTTGGAGAGCTTAACGTGAGCCTCAGGGAGAAATTCCAAAACCGTACCCTGTTCTATGGCGGCAGTTCCGCCGTAGCCGTCCTTCTCGTGGCTGGCATCCTCGTCTTTTTGATCCTCCTGGGAAACCGCTACTCCCTCAGGTGGGACCTTACCCGGGGCAAGAGCCATTCCCTCTCGGCCGTAAGCCGCTCCCTCCTGAAGGAAGTCAACCAGCCTCTAACCTTGACGGTTTTCTATCCGGATGGTTTCATGGAGCGGCAGCAAGCCCGGGAAGTCCTGGAGCTCTATACCCGCCAGAACCCTAATGTCAGCTACCGCTTTTTAGACCCGGACAAAGACCCCGTCCGCGCTGACCAGGCAGGCTACCGCCGCTACGGCAACGTTCTCCTGGAATACGATGGCCGGCGGCAGTTGGCCGAGGGGCCTGAAGAGGAGCCTGTGTCCGAGGCTCTGCGCCGCGTCCTGCAAAAACAGCAGAAAAAGCTCTACTTCCTCACCGGCCACGGTGAGCGCACTGGGCCAAAGAAGCGGCGCGGCTTCCAGGTGGCCAGGAAGGCCCTTAAAAATGAAGGCTATGAGTTGGCCGACCTGAATCTGCTCACCGAGGGCCAAGTGCCCCCAGACGCCGCCGTGGTCATCATCGCCGCCCCCAAGAAGGATCTTTTGCCCCAAGAAGTGGCTGCCCTCCAAGCCTATCTAAAACTGGGCGGGCGCCTCTTTCTCATGCTCGAACCCTTTCAGAACGCCGGCCTCAAGGACTTCCTGGCCGGTTACGGGGTCAACCTGGATAACGGCACCATTCTCGAGTTGAATCAGCTCACCCAGGACCGGGCCATCTTGAGCCCCATCGTCACCAAATATGGCGCCAGTCGCATCACCCGGGATTTCTATCTTACTACTATCTTTCCCAAACCCCGGCCCCTGTTTCTGAACAAAGAGCTCAAGACCGTCACTCTCCTGCCCCTGGTCACTACCTCAAAGGCCAGTTGGGAAAAGTTTGGCCAGGATTGGCAGAAGGACAAAAAAAACCTCTTTAACCCCAAGCAAGACAAAAAAGGCCCCTTTACCCTGGCCGTCCTGGTGGAGCCCAAATCCAAGCCAAAACCCCCGGCCTCCGAAAAGTCTCCGGCCGACCGGCATTCCTACCTGGCGGTTTTCGGGGACGCGGACTTCGCGGCCAACGAGTTCTTCAATCAACTGGGCAATGGGGACCTCTTCCTCAATACCGTGAATTTTCTAGCGGCTGAGGAAAAGCAGATCATCATTCGTAAAACTGATAAGAAAATTGAACCTCTCCTGCTCTCGAACTGGCAGACCCTGATTATTTTCACTGTCAGCCTGATCCTCCTGCCCCTGGTCATGTTAAGCGCCGGAGTGGCCGCCTACCTCCGCCGGAGGGGCCGGCGATGACTCCCCGGCGTTTGCTTCCCTTTCTGGCCGCTTTCCTGGTCCTGGCCGCCTCCTTCTACTTTCTGGAGTGGAAAAGGGAGGAAAAAGCCCGCCAGAAAGAAGAAGCCAAAAAGCTCTTTGCCGTCAAAGAGGCGGACATCTCTACGGTCACTTTGCAGCGCGGCCCCAAAGAAATTCGCCTGGCTAAGGAGGGCCAGGACTGGCATCTGACCCACCCCTTGAAGGACCGGGGCGACCGACTGACCATGAACTCCCTCCTGGTCGCGCTGGCTTATTTGAAACTGGAACGGGATCTAGGGCCGCAAAAAGACCTGACCCCTTTCGGCCTGGACCAGCCTCCCCTGGTGGTGACCTTTACCGCCGGGGAAAAAACCCACACCCTGGCCCTGGGCAAGAAGACCCCGGGGAACCGGGGGTATTATGCCCGCCGGGATCAGGAACCACGGGTTCTGGTTATTGCCGCCGCCACCAAGGCGAGCCTGGACCGGCCTCTCTCCGCCCTCCGGGACCGTACCCTCTTTGACTTTCCCGTGGATCAGGTCAAGGCTCTCCGAGTCAAGCGGGGGAGCACCCAGGTGGACCTGGAAAAAACCGGTGACTCCTGGCGCTGGGTAGGCCGGGAAAACTTCACCGTCTACCCGGACCGCCTGGAGCGTCTCCTGCGCTATGTCAGCCTGGCCCGGGTTAAAGAATTCGTGGCCGATGCCCCTCAGGACCTCCGCACCTTCGGCCTCGCGCCCCCAGCCGTGGAGATCACGGTGGTGACGAACAAGGGGAAGCAACGCCTTTCCCTGGGCGCCCGGAAAAAGGACGACTGCTACGCCCGTAAGGGGGACAAAGCACCGGTGGTCCTCATGGAAAGCCTCATCTTGGATCTCCTCACCTCCCCCCTGGAGTCGGTGGCCTCCTTAAAGAAAAATCCCTTGTGGGCTAATCTCCGGGGCACCTTTCCCCAATACCTGGAAGACCGTCGCCTCTGGACCGGAGAGGTGAGCGCGGTCTCCGTCTTTACCTGGGGACCCCCGGGTAAAACCTGGACTGCCTCCAAGGACAAGGATTTTTTCAACCTCACCGGCCCCAACAAGAAAAAGGTCCGCCAGCCGGCCGCCCTGGTGGAGTTGGCCCTTTTAAAGCTTCGGGATCTGGAGGGAAAACGCCGGGGGACTCCCGGACCGCAGGAAGATCACGCGGTATACTCGGTGGAGCTCAAAGATGTGGGCGGGAAAAACCTTTTTCGCCTGGAAGAATTTACCGCCGACGCTGATCTGGTAACGGTCCGCTTTGCCACGGGTGCTGACCAGTCCCAGGGTGCCCAGGTCTTAAAAGCGGCCTTTGACCAGTGGCGCCAGGACATGGAGCGGCTCACCAAGCCGTTGCCTGGCTCCAAAAAATAAGCCGATTATGATTTTTACCTCTACCAAATTGACCGGGGGAGGGGGCTAAGGGTCGTGGCCCCTTACCCCCTCCCCTGTAACCCAACCCCCAATCCCTTAAGGGTTTGGAAATGTTGGTTGGGGCCGGAGCCCAAGAGTCCAGCCCCAACCCACCCCCTAAGCGGGTTGGGAGGGGGGTGTTCGGTGGGGGCTTGTAGGGGCGGGTTTCAAACCCGCCCTATGCTCCCTGGCCTTCCCCCCACTGAAAAAGCATTATTCTCTTTGCGGAGCAAAGCGAATAATCGGAAAAAAAATTCTGCGAAGATGCGAGGGGGAGGGCCACGGTTGCAGACGCTGGCCACCTCTGCGCTTCACTTTGAAGGAAAACCATGAACATCCTTGTGACCAATGACGACGGCATCCACGCCCCCGGTCTTACGGCCCTCTACCACGAGCTTTGTGGCTTGGGGGAAGTGGCGGTAGTGGCCCCGGAAAGCGAGCAGAGTGCCGTGGGCCACGCCATCAGCCTGAGCCACCCCCTCCGGGTGCGCCAGATGGCGCTGGACGGTGGCGTACAAGGCTGGGCGGTAAGCGGCACTCCCGCCGACTGCGTTAAAATCGCCCTGGCCGAGCTTCTCCCAGCCCCCCCGGACCTGGTGGTCTCCGGCATCAACCTCGGCGCCAACGTGGGTATCAACGTCCTGTATTCCGGTACGGTTTCCGCTGCCACCGAGGCTTCCATCCTGGGGGTGCGGGCCATGGCCCTGTCTCTGGACACCTATAAGAACGCCGACTTCCGAAGGGCCGCTCTCCTTGCCCGGGGAGTCCTTGACCGCCTCCTGACTTGGTCCGGCTGGAACCCCGCCATCTGCCTCAACGTCAACCTGCCGGCGCTCCCCCAGGAGCAGGTTCGGGGGATAAAATTCACCCGGCAGGATGTGGGCGCCCTGGTGGAACACTTCGAGCGCCGGGTGGACCCCCGGGAACGCATTTACTTCTGGCTGGCGGAAATCAACGAGCGCCAGGAAACCGACCTGAACACGGATTTCGGCGCCCTCCAGGCCGGCTACGTCAGCGTCACCCCCATCCATCACGACCTTACTCATTACTCCAGTCTGGAAGACCTCCTCGCGCTGCCCTGGCCCTGAGAGCCTTCGGGGAGAACTGTCCCGGCCTCTTCGTCTCCCATGCAATAAACCCTACAATCCATTTCAAGACCGGTTTTTCTGTCATCCTGAACGAAGTGAAGGATCTCAACATATTGGAAATACGACATTCTTCCTTTCGCTCAGAATGACCTGCCATTCTATAGCCAGGTTTACCAGAGTTTGTAGCGGGCTGTCGGCAGAACCGGATCCAGAAATTCTGGCGGGATGAATTTATCCCAAGGTGCGCTCATAACGGCCATCTATCTCTGGTAGGGGCGGACCTACGTGCCCACATAATCCTGGGTTCGGATCTGTTATGGCATCAGCCTTGGGTGGATTGCAGAAGTGTGGGGGCTAGTGAGGATAAGGGAAGAGTCGGGAAAAGGCTGCCGGCCCCATGGTGTTTCCCTGGTTTGTCGCAGCCTGAACTCAAAGCAAGGCAGGGCCACCGCAACGGTCGCCCTTTACCAGCTTCTTGAGGTTGTTACCACTGGGCGTCAAATAGCCTGGCGAAAAACCCCTGGTTTTTCTTGGGATTAGCCAGGAAATTCTTACTCTTCACTATAAACTGCTTAACTTCTCCGGGCTTGAAGTTGGGATATTCCTGGGATAAGGCCTGAAAGCGGTCCAAAGCCGAAGTGAATCGCTTGGTCCTGAAATAAAACCTGGCCACAAGAAATTCGTGTTCAGCCAGATCGTTGAGAGCCCTGCTTTTGTATCTATTAGCCTTGATGGCATATTTCGACTTGGGAAACTTCTTCTGCAGACGGCGAAATTCCGCCACGGCTTTCCGGGTGAAAGTCTGGTCCCGGTCGATGGTGCTGCGTTGCCGGTAAAAGCTCATTCCCTGCTGGTAGATTACGTAAGGAACGGCTTTATTGGTGGGATGGAGTTTTTCGAACTCTTTGTAGGCCTGCTGGGCTTCGTCGTATTTTTTATCGTAATACAGGGAGTCGGCCAGCTTGATCTGGGCCAGGAGGGCCTCCTCGCTGTAGGGGTACCGGTCTTTTAACTTGGTGAAGGTATCAGCCGCGTCGATGTATTTTTTCTTTTTCAGCTGTTCGATACCTTTCTTGGCCATTACGTCGGGCGGTCTCTCCTTCTCCCTTTTACTCCTCCACTTCTTAAGTGGACCGCGACCGCAGCCCCCCAAAAGAGCCGCCAGGGTCAGGAGTACGAGCAGGGTGGTAAAAAAGTTGCGCCGCATAATGCTATTCTCGCTGGAGGTTGTCCAAATAGTGTTCCACCGAGTCGGCGGCGGTGGCGCCATCCCCCACTGCGGTAGCTATTTGCCACAGTTTCTTGGATCTCACATCCCCCGCCGCGAAGATTCCCGGAACTTGGGTGGCCATGTCCTGGTCGGTGAAGATGAAGCCCCACTCGTCCATGGGCAGTGAGTTCCCCAGCCACTGGGTGTTGGGGGTGATGCCAATGGCGATGAAACACCCGGTAACCGGGAGCTCCCGGTGCTCGTGGGTCTTAACATCCCTCAATTTCAGAGAATCTAAGAATGGATCTCCCTGAAACTCCTCCACCACCGTGTTCCAGTGGACCTGGACCTTGTCATGACTGAGGACCTGCTCTTGCATGTACTTGGCGCCCCGCAAGGCGTCTCGTCGGTGAATCAGGTGGATTTTTTTGACAAAACGCGTGAGGAACAGGGTTTCGGTGAGGGCTGTGTCCCCGCCGCCCACCATGGCGATCTCTTGATCCCGGTATAATGCCCCGTCGCAGGTGGCGCAAAAACTAACCCCTTTCCCGGTGAGCTCTTCCTCCCTCGGCAGCCCCAGGCGCTTGTAGTTGGCTCCGGTGGCGATGATTATCGCCCCGGCGGTGAGGCGCCGATCCTCCAGGACCACCGTGATAATGGGGTCCTCAGGGGTCCCGGTGATGAGCTCCTGCACCTCGCCGTTAATAATCTCCAGGCCAAAGCGCACGGCCTGGTCACGCATGCGATCGCTCAGCTCCGGCCCGGAAATCCCCTCTGGAAAGCCGGGGTAGTTCTCCACCAGGTCGGTGGTCATCATCTGCCCGCCATGGATGAGCTTTTCCACCAGGAGGGACTTGAGGCGGGCCCGGCCGGCGTAAATGCCCCCGGTAAGACCCGCAGGCCCGCCCCCTATAATAATCAGATCATAATCCCAAGATGTCATGGGGCTGGGGCTACAGGGCCTTTTTCAGGGCACCCTCAATGATGGACTTGGATACGGCGCCGGTTATCTGCTCCAGCACCTCCCCGCCTTTGAAGATAATGAGGGTGGGAATGGCCCGAATACCATATTTGGCAGGGGTTTTGGCGTTCTCGTCCACGTTCATCTTGGCCACTTTGGCCTTACCCTGGTAATCCCGAGCCAACTCCTCCACCACCGGGGCAATGGCCCGGCAAGGGCCGCACCAGGCCGCCCAAAAGTCCACCAGAGCAGGGACATCGGCCTTCAGGATTTCATCTTCGAAATTTGCGTCACTCACCACAATCGGTTCAGGACCCGACATTTTTTCCTCCTAAACTGGATAAATCTCAATTCTATTATTCATACAATTTCTCAGAGCGTTGTCAATGAATTTTCCGGCCTGAGGCCGGGAACTAGCGGGCGTCTAACCCTAGCTGCCGCCGCTTTTCTTCCACGTGACGGATCATCAGAGCCGCAGCTTCTTTGGGGTCAGGCTGCACCGCAAAGCAGGCCCCCAGGTGCTCTGTCAGCCCCTGGAGCAGGAGTTCCGTAACGTTTTTGCTTCCCAACACCGGCGGAGTCACCCCCAGCACCGTAAAGATACCGCTGGCCACAGCATAGCAGGCGATGGCAGCCGCCTTCTCCGAATACCACTCCGGTGCCGCCGCGGCCACCGGGAGCATGTCCACGTCCACCCCCAGAGCGTTGGCCAAGGCCGCCGCCAGATTGATAATGCGGGTGTTGTCCACGCAGGAGCCCATATGCAGGACCGGCGGAATCTTTAGGGCCTGGCAGACGGCCTTCAATCCCGGCCCCGCCAGCTCCGCCGCTTCCAGCTGCTTGAAGCCCGCCTTGGCGTTGGCCACCGCCGTACACCCGGTGTCCAACACGATGATATCGTGGGCAATGAGCTCCCGAGTGATGGTGGTGTGCCCATAATCCTGGGTGATCTTGGGGTTATTGCACCCCACTACCCCGGCGGCGCCCCGGATCTGCCCAGCCTTGATGGCCTCAAGCAAGGGCTCCGCCGTCCCCCCTAAGGCCTCCAGGATGGCTTCCACCGAAAAGCCGGAGTATTGAGCCACCGGCGGCGTGTCCGGCAGAAAAACCCGCTCCCCATTCCGCCGGGGAAAATTCTCCACCGCCCGGGATACCAGCTCTCTCCCCAACTCTTCTCCGTTTTCCGGGCTGAACGGCAAGTGGGTCGCCTTGGGAAACTTGGCCTTGGGAGAGGTGGTGAAAAACAAGGTGTGGTAACAACTCGCCAGGTCTCCCAGGGAGGGCAGGATGCACTGGTAGTCCACCACCATGGCCTCCACCGCTCCGGTGACCAGGGCCAGCTCCTGGACCAGGTGGTTACCCGCCATGGCGATTCCCTTGCGCATGAGCACTTCGTTGCCGGTGCAGCACAGCCCCGCCAGATTGATGCCCGTGGCCCCCAGCTCTTGGGCCCGCTGCTGCATGGCCGGGTCCTGGGAGGCCCGCACCGCCATCTCGGAGACGAGGGGGCTGTGGCCATGGAGGATAATATTCACCTGGTCTGCCTTCAGGACGCCGATGTTCGCCTGAGAAGCCGTGGGTTTGGGCGTCCCGAACAGCACGTCCGAAAGCTCGGTGGCAATCATGGAGCCGCCCCAGCCGTCCGCCAGGGCGCAGCGCAGGGCCTGCAGGAGAAGGTTGACGTAGTCGTTATCCACCCCCATGTGGGTGCGGTGCATCATCTCCGTCACTTCCCAATCGATGCCCCGCGGGGCAAGACCCAGTTTCTCCCACTTCTCCAGTCTGGCCGCAGGCAGGCGTTTCGCAAAGGTCAGGTAACCTTTCTTGATGCCGTATTCCTCCATCATGGCCAGGGCCAGTTCCTTGGCCTTAGCCTGAGTGGACAGGTCTGGGGCCACCCCAAACTCTGCGGCCAGTCGGTCCAGTTTGGCAATATCCGTAACCTGATAGCCCGGCGCCTTCCCTTCTCCCACTGCATACAGGGTCTCTAACAGATCCCGGCCGTGGTCCGAATGGGAGGCCGCGCCTGCGGCCACCATGCGGCACAGATTCCGGGCCACCATGATGTCTGCGTCCGCCCCGCAGACGCCCCGCTGCGGCCCCTCTCCGAAGGGATCGATGCGACAGGGCCCCATGACGCAGATGCGGCAGGAGAGCCCCAGGGAACAAAAGCCGCACTGAGGTTCCTGGGCCTGGAGGCGTTCCCAGATGGTGTCGAGCCCCTCTTGCCGGGCTTTATCCTTGAGGGCTAGGGTGTCTGGTTGGATGGATATGTTTCTATGCGGATCCCTTTGCTGGCTCATTCCCAACTCTCCTCTGCAGAACATCACAAAAAGCCAAAAGTTGTTGTGCGGGCGTCCCGCCCGCCATCCCCTCAGGAATCCTTGCTGTCGGCGGGCGAAGGCACCCATCCTACCTCTTTAATTTTTCCACCATACTATAACTCTGCCCATAAAAAAAGCCCGGTCCATGGG